>JAIRTV010000311.1 GCA_031254675.1 Planctomycetaceae bacterium
GTACCGATTGATTTGGCGCGGACGGTCATTTCTGTGATGCCGTTTCGGATCAACTCTTGTCCACGCCGAACAATATACACGTGTTCCACTCGCCCCGAACCACTCCGAACTGTTGTTTCCCGCATAGGACGATCAGGAACAATCAATTGACACGAATACGTGTACACATGATCGGTTTCATTCACAAATGTTTGTGTTACTTCAATATCGCCGTCACGGTTTAATTGCGAGGAAAATT
Source organism: Planctomycetaceae bacterium (assembly GCA_031254675.1). Taxonomy (GTDB): domain Bacteria; phylum Planctomycetota; class Planctomycetia; order Pirellulales; family Thermoguttaceae; genus WRKP01. The sequence goes on from JAIRTV010000311.1 coordinate 239, forward strand.
CCATGTACACATTGGGGTTGCCAACCTGAATCTCATCGTACACACTAAACTCTTGTGGGTCAGGTCCGTGTGTTTTTATATTGATGCGAATCGGTTGTTGACCGGCATTGGCGCGATTGGTTAGCGAGAGACCGAATGTTCCATTTCCGGCGGCTCCGGCGTCCAACGTGAGTGTTTGAGTTGGCGGGTCAATCGTCCAATGTCCCACACGCGGCCCCACCGGCGAAATCTGAACCGTCATCGGAAATTCCGTCTCGTTCTTCATCGAAAACGGAATCGAATTCTTTTGATTAATGAGGGACGGAATCGCCTTAACTCCCAATTGAATCCCCAAACGCAAACGTACAATATTAGAAGAAATATTCGTAATAAAACTTGGAGTTGGAGTTACCGGTACGATTTGTTCTTGTCCTTGCTGTTCCAAAGGAAAGCGTTTGCCCCACACATCCAGAATCTCCGGCTCCACCCCAAGATAAAGCGTTTCTTTGATCGGTTGATTTTGTGTTGCCTGGTCATTCCACACCACCATAACCGCTTTGCCATTGCCAAGATCAAAACTGTAATTCCGGCTTCGATTCGGTAACACAATACTACCAAGAAATCGCCGCCCCGAAAGTTGAGCAACTGTTGTACGCCAAGGCAAAAAAAGTTCACTCGGCGTCACATTTGAGCGTAACACTCCGGTTTGATTGTCAATCGGTTTCGACAAAAACAACGCCTCCGCGCCAATTTTGCCCAACACCAGACGGCGTACAAAATCGTTAATCCGATCCGTCAATTCATAATCATGTTCCGAAAGCGGTTCCAACGAAATAAAACGACGAATCCGGCTCTCGGATGTTCCGGCAAGATATTGTTCGAAATCATTTGCGGACAACGGTTCTGCTGAAGTCAACGCAACAAACTCATTGATGTTAGCCGAATGCGGCAAGTTTGTTGACGCCGACTTGTTGAAACGTTCCGGCAACATCTGTTCCCAACCCCACGCAAAACCAATTCCAAACCCTAAATCGTTCCGATCAAACGAACGGCGTAATTCGTCAAAATGTTGAACAAAACCCGGAATTTCGGTAATACTCAAATCGTCATCGCTTGTCCATTGCCAATCCTTAACCAAAAGAGCCAAATTTTGCAGTGTTGGCTGAAGCGAATCCGACCACACCGACGGTGAAAGCGAAAAAATTGAGGCGGCATTTACCTCACCGAATCGGATTTTCGTGCGAATCTCCTCTGGAATTGGATGCAGCAAACCAACAACCTGAACATGACGTCGTGATAATATTTCACAAAGTTCATTGAGTATTTGGCGTTGTTTGTTGTGGTTGTTCGCAAACCACGCCGGAATTTTAAGCCGCGAAATTCCTGATTGGGCTAAAAGCGGCAACCGATGCATGATTTCTTCCAATGTCCAACCGTCAAGATTCCAACCAAATTCGCCATTCGGCACGAATGAGCCGGACGACATCACGACAAAAGTGAGCGGTTCGGCATGACTGAGCGGGTCGTCGTACACGCTTCCGTCTGAAATATTGAGATTGTTAATAAACGATTGCGGCGTTGAAACACGAACCCGATAAAAGCCCGAAGAAAGAACCGGCAAACCTCGCCAAAGAGCGGTTCCCTGAAAAACGCGGAATTTATCAATTTCGGCGACAACAAATTGGGAGGCGGGTTTGTTGCCCACCATCAATTCCACGTCACGCTTGGCAATCACTCGACCAAACGTGTCTTCAAGAACAAAAGAGACAAGATGTTGCGCCGGATCAATCCCTTGAACACGACAACCAACATCAATATCACGCGGATGGAAAAAGAAATGATTCTCATTCGGCATCGACAACGAAACCGAAGGACTCTCACGAATTTCAACATTGGTAAAATCGACTCTGGCTCCATAATCTTGGCGTTGCGACGGAATCACCAGAAGACCAACTGATATGGTTTTTATTTCTGGTTTGTCCGCAATAATAGGACCAATTTCGAGTCGCCGCCAATTATTCGTATTCCGAATCTTTTCCGAAGTAACTGTTTGAATTGGTTCTGTATTTTTTTCTCCGTAAAAGGCAAGAATAATAAAAATATCGTCGTGAACAAAATTGACCGCATTGGCGTAAGCGGAAACCGTGTAACTCATTCCGAATCGAATAGGAATTTTCGGTGAAAAAACTGCTGCTCCTCCGCCTTCAATATTCATTCGGAGCGAATGACTTCCGAAATGATGGTTATTTTGTACGTTGGTAATTTCGAGATATTCGGGAAATAAGATTCCTTGATCGATTCCGATTTTCCGAGTCCAATGATCAGGCCATCCATCGTTATTTTCGGCGTCGCTGTCCCGATCAAAAAGACAACGAAAAATCAAACCGCCGGAAGGTGTTTGCCGGGCAATCTGACCTGGCAACATCGGTCTTGACAACAACGGTGTTGTTTGCGCGGAAACTGCCAACACCCAAAAAAACATTCCGGCTAAAACAAAAACTATTCCAATAAAGAAAAAATGAAACCGCGATAACGTCATTGCTAATCTAACGATTTTGTTATTTGAACACGGAAAGCGCGAAGACATGGAATTTTTTTATCCTGTCTTTTTTCTGAGTTTTCTGTGTTCAATCTAACTAATTACTTTGTTTTGTGGAAACTTGCAGACGACGAAACAGGACAGCTAAGCAACACGGTCAACAAAACCGCCTCCTGAAGAATGTTTTTTTTGTCCTTTTTGTGGTTTGTATGTTGTATTCCCTTGACCGCGAGTTTCAATCATTTCTAGAATCTGAGTAAGATGGATCAACGATTTTTGTGAGACAGTCCAATTCGCCAAAGCAAGATAACGAATTTGTCGATTTCGGTTTTGGGCGGCATTGATTAACATTCGCCATTCGCGTGGATTGGGAAATATTTGTTCGCAGAGTGTTTGGATTGAATCGGCGTTGAATCCTTGTTTTTGGGCGGATTCTAAGATTTTTTTCCGATGATCCAAGGATTGTTGTAGTAAAATCAGAGAATGTTCTTCTTCGGTGGTCATTGTTTCTAGTGATTCTTTTTCCGGTTTGACTAGGAGGGTTTGTTTTTTGGTTAACACGTCAAGAATTTTTTCTTGTACGGTTGCTAATTGGTTCAAAAAGGTGTTGATTTCGTGTTTGATGATCATTTCAAATTTGTTGAGTGGAGAGACGGTTCTCAACTGAAATTGTTTTTTGATTTATTTCCATAAAACACGCGAATCTTAACAATCAATTGTTTTACCGTCAAGAGCAAAATAGTTGGATCATTTTCGATTATTCGTTTGTGGCGATGTTTCTTTTCAGGTGGGCAACCTCTCGCCGAAACATTGCCTACCTCGTTTACCGAAATTAACACACCACCCCGCGAACGCCGGGGAATTTTTACTTGATTTTTTTCGATTTAAATGTATGCTGATTCTATGGATAAAAATGATAGATGCCGATATAATAAGATTTTTGATCTTTGACAATTAGATTAGGAAACATACTTTGTAGCGGTAAAAGGGATTTTGTTGTCCCGTTAAAATCGTTATAATAGGAAAAATGTTGCGCTAA
>JAIRTV010000652.1 GCA_031254675.1 Planctomycetaceae bacterium
ATTAACTAAAAGGTGGGCGGTTGCGTTGCCGTTAGGCAACTTGACCTTGTGTTCGGACGGCAATTTGTGTTGCCGAGCGGTTTGGAATCCAATTGCCAGCCGGAAACAGGGGCTAATCGGCTTTCGCCGATGTGATGTTTCGGCGAAACATCACCCACCTTTGAGGCAACATCACCCACCTTTGTGATAACATTGCCCACCAGAGAAAAAAGATCGTCCACAAGTGATTCGTGTCCGGACACGAATCACTTGTGTCCGGACACGAATCACTTGTGTCCGGACACGAATCGTTCGTATCCGGAGCGGAATCATTTGTATCCGGATACGAATCGTTCGTATCCGAAGCGGAATCATTCTTTTCAGGTGGGCAACCTTTCACCGAAGGATTTTCATCCACGGTGGTGTTGCCGTTAGGCAATTTATCCTTGTTTACGGACGGCAATTTGTGTTGCCAAACGGTTTGGAATCCAATTGCCAGCCGGAAACAAGGTCAAATCGGCTATTGTTATAGTGAATAGTTATGAGTGAATAGTGAATAGTTCGCAAGCAGAATTTCAACTATTCACTATTCACTACTAACTATTCACTACAAGGATCGTGTCGGCTATTGCCGATGTGATCGTGGGTGAAAACCCTTCGGCGAAATATCGCCCACCTTTGCGACAACATCACCCGTCTTATACCTTATTTTGAATAGACTCAAAGAAAAGCTCTAATACCATCAACATCACCAATTCGTCGCCGCTGCGATTGATGAATCGGAAAATTAAGTTATAATCACGCCTTAGCCACAACGTCATGCCACAACCCATTGTCACTCGGCAACAGCGTATATCGGCAACAAAGCATAAAACTCGAAATCAGTACGCCTCCCAAAAGAATAAAAATATCCCACTGTTGCCTTGTCGTACCCACTACGCAGCAAAAAAAGAAAAAAAGAACGGAAATAATATGGAGGAAAATGTTAAAGTAATCGAATTTGTTGCGTTTTGTATCGAAATGTATGCGGATAAATATTCCGTTTCCGGTGCGGAAGTTGTGCAGAAATTCGATCAAACCGGCGTTTTAGATTATCTCTTCGCCAATTATAACGCATTGCACACACAAGGAAAAAAATATATCTTACCCATCATCAATGATTACATGACCAATCAAAAAAAGGAAATTTCATGAAACTCTATCATGGCAGCACAATCGCCGTCGAAAAACCACAACAACAAACCCCAATAAACTCAAAACGTACAACAGATTTCGGAAACGGATTTTATACCACCACCAATCGTCAACAAGCCGAATATTGGGCAAAAATTCGCCAAACCCGTTACCAAACAAACAAAGGTGTTGTTTCCATTTATGAAACAGACGACCACCTACTGCAAAACAAAGAATTACAATCTCTCGTGTTCAAATCCGCAAACAAAAAATGGCTCAACTTTATTATGAACAATCGGAAAAATCCTTTATTTTGCCATGAATACGATGTTGTTGCCGGTCCCGTTGCCAATGACAGAATTTATACCGTGTTGACTCTTTTCGAAAGTGAATTATTAGACGTTACCGAAACTCTGCGCCGGCTTAAAACTTACAAACTCGTCGATCAGATTTCGTTTCACACCGAAAAATCCTTATCAAAATTAATTTATCTCGGAAATGAAAAAATATCATGAATTACCGGAAATAACACAACAAAATTTTCGCGCCCTGCTACCAGCGAAAATTGCCGCTATTGTTGCGAAAATCTGCGAAGCAAAAAAATGTTCCGCCAAAAACGCAATACTCGAATTTTATCAATCCGAAATTTACCGCGAACTAGAAATCGAAGAAACAAAATATTGGTGGAAAAGCCCCGCTCAACTCTACTTCGAACTGTGTGCCACACAAAACAACAGAACACAAAAAAAATAAAGTAACCAAACAAAATAATAACCACTCCATTCGGAAATTCTTTCGCATGGAACTATCCTCAATTCAAATTATTACAGAAAGAGAACTTTATGTCGAACAACCATAAAACAAACAGCATTTTGACAAGTTTACTAACATTCGCCATTTTTATGATCATTGCACAACCAGTACAAGCAATGCATATTATGGAAGGATTGCTTCCTCCATCCGCCTGTATTATTTGGGCAATATTGTGTGTTCCCTTTTTAGCAAGGGGCATTACAAAAATTAAACGTTTGCTCATTCAACATCCTCAAGCAATTACTGTTCTCGCAATGGCAGGAGCGTTCACCTTTGTTTTGTCGGCACTCAAAATTCCATCGCTAACCGGAAGCAGTTCGCACATGACCGGTCTCGGTTTCGCAGCAATTCTATTCGGTCCCTCGGTCGCGTGTGTGTTATCGGTAATCGTACTTCTATTTCAAGCAATCTTACTCGCTCACGGCGGATTAACCACCTTAGGCGCAAACACCTTTTCTATGGGAGTGTTGGGTCCCGTTATCGCATTCGCTGTGTATTTGGCACTGCAAAAAGTAAGTAGCCCAAAATCAGTCGCAATCTTTTTCGCTGCCTTTTTAGGTGACCTGGCAACCTATGTTACAACATCACTCCAACTCGCTTTAGCCTACCCAAGTGAAATCGGTGGTGTTACGGCATCGTTTGTGAAATTTGCCGGAATTTTTGCACTCACTCAAATTCCACTGGCAATCATTGAAGGTATTTTGACCGTTGTCCTGATTAACATTATCACCGTTTACGGACACGATAGAATAAAATCATTAGGAGAAAATCTTTATGAACATGAACTGGAAACATAATATCATTTTGCTCTGCGTTGCGGTTTTAGTTGCAATATTACCGCTAATAATGATTCGCAATTCCGAGTTTGCCGGAACTGACGGGCAGGCAGAAGAAATAATACAAGAAATTCGCAACGATTATGAATCTTGGTTTCAGCCCTTGTGGGAACCACCCGGCGGCGAAACAGAAAATCTGCTCTTTGCATTGCAAGCCGCATTGGGTTCCGGTGTTATTTTTTATTGCATCGGATACCTAAAAGGAAAAAACGATTCCACAAAAAAATGAGAAATATTGATCAATACGCCTACAGTTCCAGATTCAAAAACCATTCCTGCCAATGGAGAATCCGATTCGGAGGAACGGCGTTGTTGGTGTGTATTTGTTCACAAAGTCTTATTTCCTTTGCCATGATTTTTGCAATCATGGTTTCCATAACAATTTTCAAGGCAGGAATTTATTGGGCGGATTATATCCGTTTCATGATTCTTCCGCTTTGTTTCCTGTTTCTTAGTGTTATAGGAATTATTGTTAATATCAGCCGTTTACCTTCGCCACCGGACAACATTTTTTCGTACGAAGTCGGGGCTTACTGTTTATTTATTTCGGAAAACGGATTATGGCTTGCTTGTCGTTTGATTTGTAAATCGTTATCGGCGGTTTCCTGTTTTTATTTCATTATTTTAACAACCCCATTCAGAGAAATGCTCTGCTTTTTACACGGTTTGCGTTGTCCGCCGATTTTGATTACATTAGCAATGCTGATTTATCAGTTCATTTTTTTGCTCATGGAAATGGCAATGATCAAAATGAAATCGCAACTTTGCCGCGGTGCGTATCGTAACATAAAAGGTTTTGTTCATTCTTTTGCGATGTTGTGGGGTTCTGTTTTTATCCAGTCTTGTATTAAAAGCGAGTGGGTGTATAAATCAATGCAAACGCGGGGTTATGACGGACATCTGCCGTTGACGTTGGAAAATATTCGTCCCAATAAAAAAGAAATTGTCTATTTATTCCTGTTTTTCCTACTAATGATGATTCCAAACTGGTTTTAGTATGATGATTTAATACAACAAAAAATTACAATATATTTTTTGATGAGCAATATTATTTTACAAATTGAGAATCTTTCTTTTACGTATCCGAATCGCCATCAGGCTCTCGTTGATATTAGTTTTCAGGTGGAAAAAGGGGAAAAAGTT
>JAIRTV010000388.1 GCA_031254675.1 Planctomycetaceae bacterium
TGTTTTACGCCGGAGAGATGCAGCAGAGAATAGAGCAACATAGAAGCGTGTCCCACCGAAAGAACAAAACGATCACGACCAAGCCATGCGGGGTTTGCCGGATCAAATTTGAGGACTTCGTTGAACAAAAGATAGCCAAGCGGGGCAAGAGCCATTGCGGTGCCTGGGTGTCCGCTGTTGGCTTGTTGGACGGCTTCCATAGAGAGGGTTCGGATTGTATCAACCGCCAATTTTTCTGAAGAAGTCATTGAAAAAGTCATAAAATTTATTCCTATTAAAGAAGGGCTGGTGAAAAAATTGTTCTTAGAGAATTGTTCCTATAATAGACGGTTGGTATTATAGTTTTTTTCTATTGGGTTGCAAGAGAGAGGTTTGATGGCGTTAAAGGCGGCGAGCAAGGTGGAGTGGCAAGAAAAACAACCAAGTTTTAGGGAAAGGTTTTTCGACACGATAACCCCTGAAAATGGCGCATTTTCATCTGAAAAGAAAGGTTGCCTCCTGACTTAGGGAAGGGTTCGAGAAAGGGTCTAATAGTCGAGAATAGAGTTCCAAATGAATGATCAACTTGTATGATAAAATTCTGCGATTTTGCGAGTGTCAACACGCCCTAGCACTCAACTCAATACGTATGGGTTGTTTACCTTGCTTGCCGAAATTAACAGCCAACCTCTGAACAATAGGAAAATATTATCAAAATTTTTGTTTTTTGGTTGGCAAAAAATTTTTACGGATTATAATTACGAGTTGTGAAAAAATTTTGTTTTCCGTCTTACTCCGAACACCCGTTCCGAGATGATACCCCATTTGATAGGAAACCAGATATGAGCGAAAAAAATATTCCAACAAACAACATCTCAACAACAGAAGATGTTGAAGATCTTCCGGTTAGCGATGATTATGATCCGGCACTAGAAAATATCCGCCAGAAATTTTCAATCCGGCAATTTATGCGAGATGCACCAAGTATTGTGTTTAGCCTGGCGGTTCACGGTATTGTGTTGCTCATTCTCGCCATCTGCTATCTGCCGGCAATTGTTGATTTTCGCCCCGACTTAACAGCCAATTTAGAAGATTTAGGCGAAATCGAAGATGTTGATATTTACGAAGAAGAACCGGTTGAGATCAATCTTGATGAAACCAACGACGTTACGGAAATCGACACAACAGTAGAAACCATGACGACGGAAATAAATGTTCCCGAAGCTGCGCCGGAAATTGCAACTGCCGATCTCGGTAATCTCATGGCGCCCGACACGTTAATCTCCAAAATGAGCGGATCAAGCGAACTTGGCGGTCGGAAAGATAAAGGCACAGCGGTTGCGAGTGGCGGAGGTTCAGAAGCCAGCGAACGAGCCGTTGCCAGCGGTCTCCAGTGGATTGCGGAACACCAACTTCCCAATGGCGCTTGGTCTTATACCCAAGTAAGAAATCCCAACTGTCGCGGAAAATGCAAAGATTCGCCAATGGATTCGGCAAACAAATCGTATGTTTCCGCAACAGCAATGGCGTTACTGCCCATGTTGGGTTCGGGTATTACGCACAAAGACGGCAAATACAAGAAAGAAGTTAAAGCCGGTCTCGATTATATTACCAGCAATTATCAAATGAGACCCGAAGGAATTATTCTTGCCGAAAAAGGCGCATCCCCCGTCATGTATCATCAAGGTTTGACAACAATTGTCATTTGCGAAGCCGCCGCAATGACTCGCGATAAAAATCTCGAAAAAATCGCACAAGGCGCAATCAATTATATTGTGTGGGCGCAGGATCCTGTTGGTGGCGGTTGGCGTTACACGCCCAAACAACCAGGCGATACTTCAGGCATGGGTTGGAATTTTATGGCGTTGAAAAGTGCGCAAATGGCTTATCTTAATGTTCCGCCCAGAACAATTCGTGGTGCAAAACATTTTCTCGATAATGTTGTTGGTATTGAGGGCGGAGCCAAATACGGTTACGAAAGTGCCAAAGACGGACCAAGAATTAGTTTAACGCCAATTGGTTTGCTGGGTCAAATGTACATGGGTTGGAAATCCGATCATCCGTCCTTAGTTAAAGGCACCGATTATGTTTCGAAAGCAGGACCGCAAATGAACAATATTTATTACTGTTATTATGCGACGCAGGTCATGCATCATATTGGCGGTGAAAAATGGGACAGATGGAATAAACGGATTCGCGATGAACTTATCAAACGTCAAGTGACGGATGGTCACGAAAAAGGAAGTTGGTCAACGGAGATTGGGGGCGGTTTAGTTGGCGGTTCCGGTGGTCGCTTGACCTGTACCTCGTTCGCGACAATGATTTTGGAAGTTTATTACCGACATCTCCCGTTATACCGAAAAACCACAACTGTTGATGCGTTTCCGTTGGATTAGTATATTTTTCCGTAACATTTCTTGGGAATTGACCGGAAGAAAACAGTGACGCTTGAACCTATTATGAACATGATCAATGCTTTTTCGGTTGATGTGGAAGATTATTATCAGGTTGGGGCTTTTTCCGGCATCATTTCGCCGAATGAGTGGGGGCAATGGGAATCACGAGTGGTTGCCAATACTCTGAAAATACTTGATATTCTTGATTCCGGTTCGAAACCAATAAGCGGAACATTTTTTATACTTGGTTGGATTGCGGAGCGGTTTCCTTTGTTGGTTCGTGAAATTGCTGATCGAGGGCACGAAATTGCTTCGCATGGTTTTGGGCATCAATTAGTGTACGAAATGACGGAAGCAGAATTTCGAAACGATGTCCGTCGAACACGGTTGTTGTTGCAAGAACAATCAGGTCAACCGGTTCTTGGTTATCGTGCACCTAGTTTTTCCATTGTCAAACGTACACCTTGGGCGCATCGTATTTTGGTTGAAGAAGGTTATCGTTACGACAGCAGTATTTTTCCGATTCATCATGATTTACACGGCAATGCGGACGCTCCGCTTGAAATTCACGAGATCACAACAGAATCGGGAACGATTCGCGAATTTCCGCCGGCGGTTGTTCGTTGTTTTGGGCAAAATTTACCGATTGGCGGTGGTGGTTATTTTCGTTTTTTTCCTTATTTTGTAACGTCTTATTGTCTTCGTTCGGTCAACATGTCCGGCAGACCGTTTGTGTTTTATATTCATCCTTGGGAGGTTGACCCGAAACAACCACGAATTCCCAATGCATCATTGAAAAGCCGTTTCCGTCATTACTTGAACCTACGCCGAACAGAATCACGCCTAAAACGTCTGCTCAACGATTTCAATTTTGTACCAATTCGAAATGTGTTACAACTCGAATCCTGTGAATAAAAGAAATCGTAAAATTTTTTGTCATTCTATTTTTCACACTTGAAATTTCGGTTCGCGATAATGAAACAATTTTATTTGGCGATTCTGTTTCTGATTGTTATCTTTGATTGTGGAGTTGTTCTTTCCGGCGACGTGATTGAGCGGGCAATGCGAGCTACCGTGGCGATTTTTCCAGCAAATCCTGATGATCCGGCTGGAGGTGGAAGCGGTGTTGTGATTTCGCCGGAGGGTTACGCCTTGACGAATTTTCATGTTGTTCAGCCTTGCGGTCCGGCAATGAAATGCGGAATGGCAGACGGGCAACTTTATGATGCGGTGGTGGTTGGTCTTGATCCGGTTGGTGATCTTGCGTTGATCAAATTGCTCAACCGTAACGATTTTCCATTCGCTCCTCTTGCCGACAGTGATTCTGTTACGGTTGGTGATGCCGTTTTTGTAATGGGTAATCCGTTTCTGTTGGCTCTTGACTACAAACCTTGTGTTTCGAAAGGTATTATTTCCGGAGTTCACCGTTATCAATTTCCGTCCGGAACATTTTTGGAATACACCGATTGTTTACAAACCGATGCCGCAGTCAATCCGGGAAACAGTGGCGGTCCGCTTTTTAACGAAACAGGAAATATTATTGGAATTGTTGGTCGTTGTTCTTTTGAAAAACGCGGTCGCGTTAATGTTGGTATTGGTTACGCTATTTCGAGCAATCAAGTACGTTATTTTCTTGGCGATTTGAAAAGTGGTCGAATTGTTGATCATGCGACAATGAATGCGGTTGTTTCGACAGACAAAGATGGTCGGGTTTTATTCGATGATATTCTCGTAACATCCGACGCGTACCGGAATGGTTTGCGTTACAACGATGAATTGTTACGTTTTGCTGGTAAAACGATTGATACGGCAAATACGTTCAAAAATCAAATTGGTCTTTTTCCGAAACACTGGCGATTACCGGTTATTGTTCGCGGCAAGGATGGAAAACGATTTGAATTGATGGTTCGGCTTGGCGGTTTGCACAGCGAAGCAGAACTGATTGAAATGACCGAAAAAATGATGGAACCGCCAATTGTTCCGCCGGACTTCAAAAAAACGCCACAAAAACATAATCATAACGAAAAAGAAACGGAAAAGAAAAAAGAGAAAGACGCTGAAAATGAATCTGAAAAAAATACACCCGAAAAAATTCCAGACGGGTTTAAGGAAATTGAAATTTCCGCTCCCGACGGTCAAGCCATCAAATTATTACAAAAAGAATTTTTTATTCCCGAAACAGTTAAACCGTTTTACGAAAAACAACACGGTTACGCTAATTATTATTTTAATCGGCAAGAACTAAAGCGGGTTCTTAATAATTGGCGCAAAAATGTTGATATTGCGCACGATACCGGTTGGAAATTTTCCGGTCAATTGAAAAATCGAAACGAATCTTTTTCGTTTCATATTGATGACAAAGGTGTTCGCTATGAGTTGCCGGTTGAGACAGGTTTTTGGAACGCTGATTTAATGCTTCAAACGGAAGTATTTATTGTTGATCCGATGACGCATTATCAATCGCCTCGTGGTAGCGGTGGATTGTTTACTGCTTTTTATTTGTTGCGACAATTGGCGGTTAAAGACACAATTCAGGATGCCGAAACAATATATATCGGTACCGCACCGATTGGCGGAAATCTTAAAGAATTGTACGATATTTGTGGAATGACGTGGCGAGGAAATAACGTTCGTTTTTATTTCGAGCCGGAAACTGGGGCAATTGTGTTGATTGAAATGTCGGGAAGTAGTCTTGATTTTCCGTGTGAAATTTTGTTTCGTAAAAATTCCGCCAACCGACAAGAATGGGAAGTTCGATATGGTCGAATTTTATTTGGTACGTTTGAAATAGACAATTGGATGCCGAATGTACCGGCGGAGATGTTTTCGTTCGAGAAAAAAAATACCGAAGAAGAAACTCAATACAAAAACGAAACAAAAAAAATTAAAAATACCAAAACACAAACCTCTTCGTTCATTATTAATGAAACGCTAAAAAAGATTGTCAAAATTTATGGAGCGGGAAATACTTCCGGAATGCACGGCTATCAAACCGGAATTTTTGTTTCGCCGGATGGTTACATTTTAACTGCGATTACTTCGGCGTTGCAAACGGATTCGATTCGTGTTGTATTGGATTCCGGACGAAAATTTGATGCACGCCTTCTCGCTGCTGATCCGGTGTTGGAACTTGCGTTACTCAAAATTCCCGTAACTGATGCGTCTTATTTTTCGCTACAAAATAATCCGTCTTCTCATTCGGACTCAGATTTTAATCCTCAGATTGGCGATTCGGTTTTGGCGGTATCCAATCCGTTCAATATTGCGGAGGGCAGCGAACCGGTAACTGTTCAACACGGTTATCTTGCCGCCAAAACGACACTTCGGGCAAGACGCGGAGTTTTCGAAACACCATATCAAGGAGCAATTTTTGTTGTCGATATAACGACAAACAATCCAGGTGCTTGCGGTGGTGCGTTGATTTCCGCAACAACCGGAAGTTTACTTGGTATTCTCGGCAAGGAATTGCGCAACAGAGAAAATAATAGTTGGCTTAACTACGCGATTCCCGTTTCTGTATTTCGCAATAAAATAAACGAAATGATAATTCAAACCGAAAAATCGTACGAAAAAATATCAGACAACTCATCAAGAGATATTCATCCGCAACTTATTGCGCCGCAAGCAATAACGCCGGAACAAGAATTGATTCCGGAAGACACGATTCAATTGTTTCAAGATTGGGGATTTCTTCTTGTTTCTCCGGTGTCGGGGCGAACACCGCCGTTTATTGATTTGGTTCGTTCCGGTAGTGAAGCGGCTCGACTGGGTTTGTGTCCTGATGACCTGATTGTGATGGTCAATAATCATCTTACACCGTCGTTATCGGCGGTGGAGTATCAGATTCATCAGACAATTCCAGATGAACCGATTGTCTTGACGATAGAACGGCAAATGACACTTCTCGATTTCACCTTTACCAGAAAAAAGAAACAATAAATCTATTGTGCAATAACGCCATTCCAATATCCAATTTATTTACGAACGTCGTATGAAAGTCAATAGTGATAAAGGAGTTAGACAATGAGTTCACCCTGTTTGTTTATACTAAAAAGAAATATTACCAATGATCTTTGGTGTAAATATATCCAAGAAAAGGTAACGAGAGATTTTCCTTTGAGCAGTTTTTCATGCTTTACAAAAGACAATATCTTTCAGATGAAAATTTCTTTTGAAAAGTTAAATTACTACATTGAGGAATATATTATCAATGAACGGATAGGCTTATACTTTAATTCAGGTCAATGGGACAGCAATAAAGTATTACGCTGTTTTTTGCCTCTATTTTTCTTTCCAACAAAAAAACGTTTGCGAAAATCAATAGTTGATGCAATAACCGATGTATCGGACAAACTTATCACTTTTGATGGTCATCTCGTTCGTGAATTTTGAAGATCAGTGTACTTGTTCACTAATATTGAAATCACTTAAAATTATCGATACGATAAAAGAATTTGGGACAACTTTTGTGATTGCCTAAATTGCGAGATGTTTCATCATACCAAGTTAAAGAAAAGTCTAATGAATTAAGAGATTGACTTCACAGACTTATTGGATTAAAATTTTATCGTAGTTCAGTGATTTTTTCACTTTTCGCGGTGAAACTAGAAAACGTGAACATTACTGAAATAGGGTAAAACTTCTCGTATGCCGGATTCGCTGAAAGACCGGTTTAAGATTCCAATTTGAATGCTTTTATCATTATAACGGAGAGAAAATCACAATGAATTTATTATCGTCTTGTTTTTTTCGTTTGGCATGTGGGCAATTTGTTCTTCTTTGTTTTCTGTGTTTTGGGACAACCGCCATTGTTTGCGCTCAACACGATGTTTGGCTCATTGACACGCACTCCGCCTCGTGGACTCAAGCAAGTGATGACGATTTTGCACGAATCAACTATCAACGTCTTCACAATAATCGTTGGCAATCTTCAAACGCTACCGAATTTTTTGACTCCCAACTTCCTGATGTTCCTCTGATTGTTTTTGCTCCCGGTTATACCTCGACAACCGCGAATACGATTGAAGTTGGTTTGGGCATAACACGGATTTTGCCTTCGGATCAACCTTATCGGATGGTATTTTGGAATTGGCCTTCGCAACGGATTATTCATGCCCTTCGTTCTGATATTCGTGCTAAAATTCCGGTTACTGTTGCCAATGGATATTATCTGGCGCGGTTCTTACAATTGTTGCAACCGCAGAGTTGTGTTTGCCTTCTTGGTTTTAGTTTTGGAAACCGGATTCTTGGCGAAGCAATACTCAACTGGGAAAAACTGAACACAGAAAAAAATTCCCCAAACAATACCTCAGAACAATTGCGAATCCGAATGGTTATGGCATCGTCGGCAACGGATCAGCATGATTTTGCCGAAGGTGCGAAGTATGCTCAAATTCCGGAATTAGTCGAAAAAATTCTGATCCTGTACAATCCGACCGATTTTCGTTTGATGTTTTACCCTTATCTTTACGATTCGAAAATTCCAATCAACGCCTTAGGACGTTACGGACCGTCAACTTCAGTTCGACAAAAATTTCGAGACAAAATTGAAGCGGTCAATATTGATTCTTCCATTGGTATTCAGCATCGAACATTGGTCGTTTTGAATACACCGGCTTTTCGGAAACGAATCAACACGTATCTTTTTTTCGCTCATGAATAAATTAGTTGGCTCTTAATTTATTTTGTGCGTTGTCATTGCTGTTCACTGGGTATCATTTTCAAAATTCACAACCGAAGAACCGAAAAAATAAATGTATTTTGCGAATTTCGTTAATGTTGTTAATTTTGTTCAAAAAAATCGTCGCATTACAATAATTTTACTGAATCACTACACTTACACATTTCTACGTTGATACTATGTCTAAGAAAAAACTTCGTCTTGCGGTTTTGATTTCCGGTACGGGGCGATCTTTGAAAAATTTCATTGATCGGATTGCGGCGGGAACTCTTTCGGCAGAGATTGCTGTTGTTATTTCGAGTGTTTCCAATGTTACGGGTCTTCAGTATGCGGAAGAAGAATCAATTCCGATTGAGATTGTCGAACGTTCGCAATTCGAGAGTCTCAACGAGTTCAGCGACGCCAATTTCAATATTTGCCGTGCAGCTGGAGTTGATTATGTGGTACTGGCGGGTTACTTGCGGTTGTTGCAAATTCCAAAAGATTTTGAAAACCGTGTCCTGAATATTCATCCTTCCTTGATTCCGTCGTTTTGCGGTAAGGGGTATTACGGTAACATTGTTCATGCAAAAGTTCTCGAATATGGAGCAAAACTCAGTGGATGTACTGTTCATTTTGTCGATCAGGAATATGATAACGGTCCCATTATTTTACAAAAATCGGTTGA
The DNA here is from genome assembly GCA_031254675.1 of Planctomycetaceae bacterium. Taxonomy (GTDB): domain Bacteria; phylum Planctomycetota; class Planctomycetia; order Pirellulales; family Thermoguttaceae; genus WRKP01. Next base: position 8,723 of record JAIRTV010000388.1, read on the forward strand.
AGTTCGGGAAGACGACACGCCGGATATTTTGAATGCTCGTGTTTTTGCTGCTGAATGTATTGCGTATCCTGAAGCGATTGGTTTGTTAGCGGACGGGCGTGTATCTATTCAAGGTCGTACGGTCAAAATTGCTCCGCCCGACAACAAAAACAAACAATCCGGTGAAATTGATTTTTAGTAACGATTCCGTTGCGTTCTCGGAAAAATCCAAGACGAACTGCTACAACAATTCACTATTCATTCATAATGATTCACTAGAAAAATGATTTATCTTGACAATAATGCAACAACTGCGATTGCGTTGGAAGTTCGGGAGGCGATGCGTCCGTTTTTCGACGACAATTATTTTAATCCGAGTTCGATGTACGGTGTTGCCAAACCGGTGAAACATGCGGTGGAATCGGCTCGTGAATTGATTGCGGGCTTCCTTGGGGCGTCGTATGCTTCGGAGTTGCTTTTTACGTCTTGCGCAACAGAAAGTCTCAACGCTGCTATTTTCGGTGCGATTCGTGCGAATCCTGAACGGCGGCATCTTATTACCACCGCCGTAGAACATCCCGCAGTTCTCGAAGTTGGAAAATCGTTACAACGAGAAGGATTTGATGTTTCATTTATCGGCGTTGACCGGCAAGGCAATCTGAATCTTGGCGAATTTGTGCGAGAATTGCGAAGCGATACGCTGCTTGTTGCGGTGATGCACGCTAACAATGAAACCGGTGTAGTGTTTCCGATTGAGCGGCTTTCGCGGGTTGTTAAAGAAACTGATCCGTCTATTCTGTTCCTTTGCGATGCAACACAATCACTAACAAAATTGCCGATTCGGTTGGACGGAAATTTTCGTAATGTTGATATGTTGGCGTTTTCGGGACATAAATTTCATTCGCCCAAAGGGGTTGGTGGTTTGTATCTTCGGCGTGGGACGCGATGCCGAACATTTCTGATTGGCGGACATCAGGAATCAGGACGACGCGGTGGTACAGAAAATGTTCCGTATATTGTCGGAATGGCAAAAGCGATTGAGTGTGCTATTGAAACGCACAACGATGACCGGAAACGTATGGAATATTTACGCAACAAATTGGAAACCGAAATCGTACAACAAATTCCGAATGTCGAAGTCAACGGTGTTGGTGCGGAACGGATGCCGAACACGCTTAATATTGCTGTTCATTATATTGAAGGCGAAGGAATTTTGTATCAATTGAGTGATCTTGGAATTTGTGCGTCGAGCGGTTCGGCGTGTACTTCGGGTTCGCTAGAACCGTCGCACGTGCTAACCGCAATGGGTGTTCCGTTTACGGCAAAACATGGCTCTGTCCGATTCAGTTTGAGTCGGTACACAACAGAAAACGAAATTGATTTTGTTATTGAAAAGTTTCCGGAAATTGTTGCGCGATTGCGGCGTCTGTCGCCTTATTGGGATCAGACAACCAATAAACCAAGAGAATCACAAATGCCTATCCAATAATTATCAACCTTGTTTGTGTCAAATCGGACAATTTTTATTTTTTGTAATATAAAATAGTGTCAATAAAGTTTCATTAATTTGAGTCGAGGTATGATTTTATGAGCGAACCATTTGAACCCAAACGACGGCGTACAGAATTTGATGATGCTTTGAAAGGTTATTATCAAGATCATGACGAAGTTCGCCCCGAAGATAATCCTGATTATCGTTCGTTAACGGCAGAATCTGTTGGCTCATTGATTTTGGGTGTTTTATCAACATTAACGTTTATCAGTTTAATTTTCATTATTTTTCCGTTGTTGGGTGTTATACTGGGAGTTTTAGCGATACGCAAAATTCTTCAGGCATCGGAAGAATTGAGTGGACTTGGTATTTCGACGGCAGGCGTGGTGTTGTCGTTGATTTTTGCGGTTGCTGGAATTTTGTATCAAATTTACGTTTATTCTTTTGAAGTACCGCCTGGTTATGAGGAGATCAATTTTACGAGATTGGCTGCCGATCCCAAAACGGGACGTATTCCGGAGGAGATTATTGCGTTGACTCCCCGTCGCGATTTGCAAGGCAATTTGATTTTTGCTGGTGTGCCGGTTTTTATTGAAGGATACATGTATCCTACTCGACAAATGACGGAGATTGATCGTTTTATGTTGGTGCCGGCTATCGAACAAGGACAATTCGGAGCGGCAACACGAAATCCAACGGAAATGATTGAGGTTACACTTTCTGGCGATCTTAAAGTTCAATATCGAACTAGTTCGGTGCGTGTTGGTGGGATTCTCTCGGTCAACGAAAATGATACCGCCGGTGAAACTCCTTACCGGCTTGAAGCCGATGTGTTTCGATAATTGTTCTCGACGCATCCTACTTTAGGGTGTATCCGAAACTGTTACGGCATGATTTGGCAATAGTTTTTCGCAAATTATTTCTAACACGTTGAGTACCAAACAAAAATATGACTTTATATCAATTTTTGGTGTGTCTTCAGAAATTTGGGATTTCTTTTTTCAAAAAGTGAAAATACCTCTTGACATTTTTCTTGATTCCATATAAACTCTGAATCTTAATTCAATCGTGTTGCGTTTATTTTGCCGTATTTCGGCAAACGTTTCGCGATAAATTTAATGGCGTAGTGAGGTATATTTTGCAAAATTTTGATTACACAAATTCGTCTTGTTTTGTAACGCGAATGATTTCTTCGACGGAAGTTTGACCGAGTAGAGCTTTTCTCCAACCGTCCATACGAAGCGTTGTCATTCCTTCTCCGAGTGCTTTTTTCTTAATTTCCCATGCTGTTGCGTTATGACC
>JAIRTV010000445.1 GCA_031254675.1 Planctomycetaceae bacterium
TTTTTTGCGAAAAGCCAAATGTTAAAACGGACAAGCTGCGTAATCCAGGGGGGGGGGCTATATGGAGTGGAAAGTTGAGAACGGATAGTGGAAAGTGGTCGATTTTTCGGCGTTTTTCCACAAAATTCTCAACTCTTTCACATTCTTTGCAATTCGGCTTTACTCTGGTCGAACTTCTTGTCGTGATTGCGATTATTGGCGTGTTAATCGCACTTCTGTTGCCGGCAGTTCAAGCCGCACGAGAGGCGGCAAGACGTTCTCAATGTAACAATAATCTGAAACAAATTGCGATTGCCTGTCATAATTACCATGACATTCACCAATCGTTTCCGACAGGCTCAACCGGAGACATGAACAGTCCACTGGCAACCTCAACCTATAGTTGGCAGTATCCAGGGGCGAATTGGTCTGTCTTTTTCTCGATCATGCCGTTTATCGAACAAACCGCCGCCTATGACATTATTCTCCCACGTCAAAAAATTGTTCGTAGTAATTCAGCACTTGGCGGCGCAACAGTAACTATCGGTTCAACAACAATAACAGCCCCTGCTTTGGTCACTGATGACCCCATTCGTGTTGCATTAGTAAACACTTATGATGCTTTTTTGTGTCCTTCGGATGTCAACGGACGTTTGACGAGTGCGGATTCCACAGACTCATCATATACTAATTATCGTTACTGTGCAGGAGACATTGGTATTGCTCATCCTTCAATCGGCATTAACTTTGTGCGAGGGGCATTTGGAAACGGCGTTTGGTATGGAACAGAAGGCATCTCTGACGGAACAAGCAATACGATCTTTTTTTCGGAACGAGTTTGTACAACACGTCCCACAGACACAACTGTTAATCGCGAACCGGCTTTTGGTGTTTGTAGTCCTACAACGACATGGACAAGCGATTATATCGCTACGGCGTCATCTGGAATGACCGATGCGTTTTCTTATTCGGATTGTATTACGTCCATTGATGGAACGACAAAATTATACAACACCGCTGGTAGTGTTACTATCAACGGCAATAATAATCAGAGCGGACGATTTTGGTGGAGCGGCATGCAAGCTTATACCGCCATTCAAACGATTATGCCGCCGAACGGTCCGAGTTGTACCAATGCCACTAGTTCCGATGGACGTCCCGCCGCTGCTGCACCGACAAGTCGACACCCGGGCGGAGTCAATGCTTCTCGTGTTGACGGAAGTGTTACGTTTATTAGTGAAACGATCAGTACGGTTACTTCCGGTGTGACAACACCAAAAGTGAAATTGAACGGTCCTTCCGATTTTGGTGTCTGGGGCGCACTCGGTTCACGTGATGGCGGTGAAGCAACTTCTCTTTAATCGTTTTAATTATTTTGTACCTTTACTTTTACTCTAACTAAAATTTCAGGAGAATTTTATGACAAAAAGACATTTGTTCGGTTTTACACTGGTGGAACTTTTGGTTGTCATTGCGATTATCGGCGTGTTAATTGCATTACTGTTACCGGCTGTGCAAGCAGCACGCGAAGCGGCAAGACGTTCACAGTGTACGAATAACGCCAAACAATTCGTGATTGCGTTGCACAATTATCACGATACAACAAAAGCTTTGATTCCGTTACGCTGCGGTTTTAGCAGCCCCGGAACCAATAAGTTTACAAGGTGGGGAGGTCTTATTGCCCTCTTTCCCTACATGGAACAAGGAGTGGCATACGATGCTCTTCTTGCAAAAATTGGAAAATTCGCATCGGGTTCGACAACAGACGGAGTGACACCGTGGGGGACTCCTGACGGAGGTTGGGGTACTCCTGATCCACGTAACGGAAAAATTGCCACATTGATTTGTCCTTCCGATTCGGGATCGAGTTATTCTAACGGAAATCCTTGGGCAGTGGGGGGGAGTGGTAGTTTTCGGACAAATTACTTTCTCTGTCTTGGTGATGGGATGAATGATGCGAATGCGATCAATCCCGGCAGTACCTCAGATATTCGGTCGCGTTCTATGTTTAACGCAATGCGTTGGAAAAATCTGGGAGCGTGTCTTGACGGAACCAGTAACACGATTGCTATTGCAGAATCAATCAGAGCCTACGAAACAGATTATATGACTTCCATCAAAGGTGGAATCGTAGGAACTAGCGATACAACAATTCATTCGGACAGCAGTGCCCGTGTTTCGTCATGTATCAACCAAACTGTTACGGGAAATAAAAATGAAATTGCCGCAGGAAAAAATACCAGAACAATGCGCGGATGTATTTTGTACACTGCTCCCAGTATGGGTGGTTTTCATACGGTTCTTCCGCCTAATTCACTTTCTTGTAGTTCAGCCGGTGTCGGTAATTATCTGGACAATTGGGGGATTTTTTCGGCACAGAGTTATCATTCCGGCGGCGTGATCACTGGTTTTTTCGACGGTTCTGTGTCATTCATTTCCGATACGATTAACTGCGGCGATTCCAGTGCCGTTCAAGTTTTGATCGGAAAAAGTGAATTTGGAATTTGGGGTGCTTTAGGAACTCCAGAAGGGAAAGAATCCGTCACAAAACCATAAGAGTGATTGGTGGTTTTGAATTTGCAACACAAACGGATAAATAATTATTAAAATAAAAAATTCGTTTGTGTCTCTAATCCAGAACACCGAATCCCTCTCTCCTAACATCATTACTTTAACATAAAATTATTACCAATGAATATTAAAATAACAATAACAGCAAAGAATTTTTGTTTATTTATTTTTCTTTGTGGTGCTATTTGTCTTATGACTGGCGGTTGTGGTAGCAGTGTTCCTGTTCCAGATGACATGCCAACACCGCAGGAAACAATCATTAAAGTTACATCGGAAAGTCAACCGTTGAGCGGTGCTTCTGTTACGCTTATGCCTGTTGATGCGTCAAGCCGTTGGTACGCCGGTGCCGTTACCGATTCTGCCGGTATTGCTGTGATTTATACGCAAAGCAAATATCGTGGCGCTATTCCGGGAAAGTACAAAATCACTATTGTCAAACGGGAAACAACACCAAGCGCGATTGTTTTTCCCGACGCGGAAAAAGATCCCAACGGTTACGCTAATGCGGTTGATGCGGCAGCAAAAGAAATTCGGGATTCGTTTGATTTGATTGACCCGAAATTAAATTCCGTCAACACAACAACAGAAGAAATTGAAATCGTTACCGGAAAAAATAATAAAACGATTGAAGTTGGTAAACCTGTTCGAATTAAAATCGGTGCAACACATCAGTGAAAATTTTATACGAACCACTCAAAAGATGGATAACCAAAAGGCGAGCAATGTTTTACCATGTTGGTGGACAATAGTTCGTAGTGTGTCAACAACATGAAACAGTTGGACTTGTTGCATTGCACGCCGCTATGTTAGAATCGTCGCTCTTTTCCAGTGCAAAACTGGACAAACCGGTTCGGTCTTGGTATAATTCCGATATCAGTCTAATGTTATCCAGCCAGTGCTTCCAGCCTGGCTAATTTATTTTACCCAATTACAAATTTCGTACACGGAGCGTTACTCGAAAACGATGCTCCCGATTGGATTCAATGGGTAAAACAGAAACAATAGCAAATCAAAATCGTTACCAAAATCATGACAGGAGATTTTTCATGTTTAATTTTCGTATCAACAAAAATCAATCAGTAGATTCGTTTAAGAGAATATTTCCCGTTGGGATTCTCTTCCTATTTTCATTTTGTGTTGTTTTGCTCATGGACACGTGGAGTGTTGGAGCGACAACCGAATTGATACAAAAAGCAGTTCCGGTGTGGGCGGAAGGACGCGAAAAAGAGATGAATTTGACTCTCGGTTTTCGTGGCGTTTTTCAAGGGGAACTCGGTCAAAAAGCGAAACTGAAAATCACCGCGTCAACATTGTATCGCGTGTTTGTTAATGGAACATTTGTTGGTTCGGGTCCGGCACGGGCAGCACATGGATATTTTCGAGTCGATGAATACAATGTCAGTAAACTCGTTCAATCCGGTGAAAATATTGTTGCCGTTGAAGTTGCCGGTTATAACGTTAATTCTTATTACACACTGGATCAACCGTCATTTTTGTTAGCAGAACTCGAAGTAAACGGTAAAATAACACTTGCTACCGGCAACAACGATTTTGAAATTTTCAAACTGTCGGAACGTGTACAAAAAGTTGAGCGTTACAGTTTTCAACGTCCGTTTTCGGAATATTATCGCATGACGGAAGACGATAACAAATGGCGTACATCAACAACAATCTTACCACCCACACCAAACAACGCAACACCTAACAAAATTAATTTAACAACCTTTCCCGCGGTAAAATTGTTACCGCGCAACGTATTGTCGCCTGATTTTAATGTTGTTGAGCCGGTGTCGGTGTATGCCAAAGGAACTGTTACAACTGTTTTGCCTAAAAGTTACCGCAGAGACAAATCGTTGACGGCAATCAGTCCTCACTACAAAGGTTTTCCTGAATCAGAACTTGAAGTGATTCCGTCGTTACGGATACAAGAACTTGTTACGAATAAAACAGAGATCATCAATAAACCGGCAACCGTGTTCAATTCATTTCCATTACGGAAAGATGAATTTTGTATTTACGATTTTGGGATTGATTATTCCGGTTTTATCGGTGCAAAAATTACGTGTAACAGCCGGACAAAATTGTATTTTTATTTCGACGAAATCTTGATGAACGGCGACGTCAAAGCCAAACAACGTATGGATATCAATAACCAAATCGGTTACGAATTAGATCAAGGAGTTTATAATTTGGAAACTTTTGAATCATACACATTCAAATACCTGAAAATAATCGTAACAGAAGGCGATTGTAACATTGACAAGATTTATCTCCGTGAATTTTCGTATCCTGAAAACAAAAAAGCCTCATTCTATTGCAGCAACTTCAAATTGAACACCATCTACGCCGCCGCAAAACAATCTTCGCGTCAAAATGCGTTGGATATTCTTATGGATTGTCCTTCGCGTGAACGTGGAGGATGGTTGTGTGACAGTTATTATGCGGCAATTATGGAGAAGGAATTTACCGGTTATTCGGCGGTGGCGCATAATTTATATGAAAGTTACGCACTTCCAGAAAGTTTCAAAAATTTGCCCGAAGGAATGATCCCGATGTGTTATCCCGCTGATTTGCTGTTTCCCGTCGGTAGCAACGACAATTTTATTCCGCAATGGACATTGTGGTTCATTCTGCAAATCGATAATTATCAACAACACGGCGGCGATTCTTTATTGATAACAAAATTAAAACCAAGAATTGAAAATTTATTACAATATTTTGCAAAATTTGAGAATGAAGATGGTTTGCTTGAAAAACTTGATGGATGGAAATTTGTCGAATGGTCAAAAGCGAATGATTTTGTTATGGATGTCAGTTATCCGACAAATATGATTTATTGTGCGGCATTGCACGCTGCCGCTCGTCTGTACGGTAATTCTGAATGGACTAAAAAAGCGGAACGAATAAAGCAAACAATTCTCCGCCAATCCTTCAACGGCAACTTTTTTATCGACAACGCCTTGCGAAAAGACGGAAAACTAATGTTGACGGAGAACACGACAGAAGTGTGTCAATATTATGCGTTCTTTTTCAATATTGTTACTCCTGAATCTCATCCTGAACTTTGGAAAAAGTTAGTTACAGAATTTGGACCCAACCGCAATATTGCGGTTACTTACCCGTTGGTTTATTCTGCCAATGCTTTTATGGGCAATTACATGCGGATGGATATTCTTTCGCGTTATGGTTTGCAAAGTCAGTTGTTGCTGGAAATTCAGGATTATTTCTATACGATGGCGGATCGAACTGGTACGCTTTGGGAAAACATGAGGGCTAGTAACAGTTGCAATCATGGTTTTGCGTCCTATATTGGGCATGTTTTATATCGTGATGTGCTTGGTATCAGTAATATTGATTACATTAACAAGGAAATAACGATACGTTTTACTGATTTTGCACTTGACAGTTGTAGCGGATCAATTCCGATAGGTGAAGATGTTGTGGAATTAAAATGGACTCGTTCCGACAATAAAATTAATTACTCCCTGAAAACGCCCAAAGATTACAAAGTAAAAATACAAAACAATACAATAAATACAGAAATACAGCAAGTTACAGAATGACGATAACCCGAAATTCAAAATATAAATAAAAAAATTGGGCGTAAACGATTTACGTCCAATTTTTTTTTCAGAGAGATAAACGGATTTTCCGTGTAGAAAATTACCATAGAATTGAAGAGTTGCGTGTCTCCCGTTTGGGGAGCGTCACGTTCAATTCTATAGGTATAATTCAGCGTTACATTTTAATTTGTAATGCACCACTTTGATCGGTGGGAATGAACCTGTTCTTATAACCGTGTCGCTCCTGTCTAAGAGCGATACTTCTGTTGCCGTTTCTCGGTATTACGTTTTCCCACTTTTGCAACAAAGCAGATTGTTTGTTATGTAATCTCTTAAAATCTTTACCTTTTTCCATAAATGAAAGTACACACATTTGTCGGATCTTAAATGATTTATCTTTTGACGAAAATTCCACTGAATAATTATCAAAAATTTTTTAAAAGTAAAAAATACCGCTTGACTTTTTTCTTGATTCCATATAAACTCTGAAACTTAGTTCAATCGCGTTGCGTTTATTTTGCCGTATTTCGGCAAGCGTTTCGCGATCAGTTTTGAAAAACCTTAAAAAATAAGGAGAATGAAAATGGAAAATTTAGTGAAATGTTGGGTCGGGATTTTTGCAATATTGTTTGCGAAAAGTCAAATGTTAAACTTGGTAAACTGCGTAAAGCAGGGGGGGGGGGGCTAGATGGAGTGGAAAGTTGAAAACGGATAGTGGAAAGTGGTCGATTTTTCGACATTTTTCCGCAAAATTCTCAACTCTTTCCCATTCTTTACGATTCGGCTTTACGTTGGTCGAACTTCTTGTGGTTATTGCAATTATCGGCGTGCTAATTGCATTACTGTTACCAGCCGTTCAAGCCGCAAGAGAAGCAGCAAGACGAATGCAGTGTACCAACAATATGAAACAGTGGACGATTGCGCTCCACAATTTTCATGACACCAAAGAACAACTACCATTTCATCGCACCAAACGCGATCCTTCCAACGCTTCCCAGACGAAAGATCACTGGGGTACCAACTATGCGATTCTTCCTTTTATGGAACAACAAAGCCTATTTGCCACTATTAGCTCAAATACCTCAGATATTGGTCCTTGGAATCTTGAAGCGGCAATACCGACTCCCAAAACATTTCTTTGTCCTTCCGATGACGCTGCCAAACGTAATTCCGGTTCACTAAATTATGTCCGCCAACCTGGTAATATCGTGGTATGCTTTGCTGATGGAATCAATACGATTAATAATCGCACTCAAATCGGCGGGGGAAACGGTGATCTCAGTGGACGGTTACTGTTTTATTGGGACCTTGTAAGATCCTTTAGCTTTTGTACAGATGGTTTGAGCAATACGATTGTTATCAGTGAAAGTGTTGTTACGGAAGAACTTGGTTCAAAAAAAATCAAAGGAGGCGTTGCAACAACAACTTCTCTCGACAAAAGCAGCTGGGTATGGTCGCCGAATATCTGTAAAAGTCTCGGCGACAACGGTGAACTAACCGGAACTGTTTCCAACAATACTTGGCGTTGCGGACGAATGTTGGATGGACGTTTAAACTATTCACTCTTTCACACGATTTTACCACCGAATGCTCCCACTTGTACTTATAGCGATGGTGAAGATATCCATGGTTTTTACACGGCGCAAAGTAATCATACGGGCGGAGTCAATACCGGTCGTCTTGACGGTTCTGTTTCTTTTGTTGGAAATAGTGTAGATACGGACGGTTTACCGGATGCTAAACAAGGCAAAGCCCTTGTCGGTCCAAGTCCCTACGGTGTTTGGGGAGCAATGGGAACTCCCAACGGCGGAGAAAATTCTTCACTTTAACTAAAGAACTGTAGCGAAGGGTTTTCATTTGTTTTTTTGTTTCCCTTCGCTACCACTACGGGCTTTTGCTTTTGTTACTGTCAAAAACGAAAATGACATTGACAAATATTACTCATTTTTCAACTTTTACTTTACTATAAATTTATGCGAAACATTTTTGTTATTGCTGCGTTAATTGTTGTCGGTTGTTCTACAAGCGACAAACCGACGGATTTACCATCACTTTATCCTTGCACTGTTACCATAACGCAGAATAATTCACCACTGGCAGAAGCAATGGTCGAATTTGTACCGGTTGATTCCAGCAATGCGAAATACAGGGCGGCGTCCATTACAGATGAGAACGGCAAAGTGTCAATGAAAACCTACGGTTTTCCGGGAGTGCCAATTGGTAAGTACAAGGTTGTTGTTTCAAAAAATATACAGGACGATTTGGTGTATGCCTACAATCCCTCGACAGAACAAAAGGAAATAGTCAGTTTCAAAAAATACCAGATGGTTGATCCGCAATATTCGTCTGCGGAAACCACTCCTCATGAAATTGAAATTACCGACAAAAAGAGAAAAGAACAGTATGTTTTCGATGTCGGTAAAACAGTTAAAATACTGATTTCATCTCCATAAGAAATAGAAGATGTAGGCGAATCTGATTGCCGGCTCAACACAAGGGCAAGTCGGCTATCGCCGACGCAACCTTTCGGCGAAAGGTTGCCCACCTTTTCTGTTTGATATTTCTTTACATTCGCGCCTATTCGGGATAGGTCACTAGACTAGATTTTACGAGGTTTCTCAATAAAATGGTTGTTCGCTATCGGTCATTAACACTTGCAAGAAATACCCTAACAATTGCACTCAATGTGCACCAAAAATAGCATGGCAAAACCAAAAAATGCAATCACATTTACTATGCAACGATTGTCCAAAATTACACCGCCGGAAAAGGGACGAGTGTATTACAGAGATACCGCAACCTCCGGTCTCGTCTTCGTCATCACCGCCAATAACTCCCGCACGTTTTACTTCTCTAAACGTATCAATAGAAAACCGGTACGCATCAAAATCGGTAATTATCCGGCAATCAGTATCGATACCGCACGACAAGCCGCACATCGATTTCTCGGAGAAATCGCACAAGGACAAAATCCGTATATCAATATCAAGAAACGTGTTAAATCAGTAACGTTAAAAGAGCTGTTCCTGCATTGGCTCGAAGTACACGCCAAGAAACGTAAAAAAACATGGAAACAGAATACACGAACATTTAATCAGCACGTGAAACCGTTGCACGACAAAACACTCAATAATATTACAAAAAACGATATTATCGCCCTGCATCAGCATATCGGGCGGCATTCCGGTACGTATCAGGCTAATCGGACAATCGAAATTATCCGGTCTATTTACTCGGTTGCCGACCAACTCGGCTACACCGGAGAGAACCCGTGCATCCATGTCGAACGCTATCCCGAATACCCCCGCGAACGATTTATTCGCCCGCACGAATTTGCCCAATTCTACGCCGCTCTCTGTAAGCAGGAACCACTCTATCGCGATCTGTTTTTTACAATCCTGCTCACAGGACAGCGAAAAAATAATGTATGCCGAATGCAATGGCGCGATATCGACTTCGAGAACAAACTCTGGTACGTTTCAGGAATCACGCTTAAAAACGGTTCGCCGCTTGCTGTTGTTTTGTCCGATCCCGTTATCGAAGTGCTTCAAGCCCGTCGCGATGATAGGCACAAACATCCCGAATGGGTGTTCCCATCTAAACGGGGTAAAGATAGACCGGTCGGGAATCCGACAGACGCATGGGATAAATTACGGAAAGAATCGGGATTAACCGATCTGCGAATACACGACCTACGCCGTACCTTCGGATCATGGCAAGCCATTAACGGGACATCGCTCCATATTATCGGCAAAGCATTAGGTCATAAATCGATTCATTCGACGAAGATATACGCCCACCTCATCACCGAACCAATTCGCGACGCCGTAACAAACGCGACACAGAAAATGCTCGAATATTGTCGCATACCAAATAGACCGAATACTGGACAAGAAGATAATACCGAAATAGAATAGAGGTCGTTACGATTCATTACGAATCTTTGGCATGTTTTACACCTCTCCTAACCACACACCGAAAATTATGTTTGAACATCTCATACCGGAACAATTACTAACACGGAAGGAAGTTGCCGAAATTCTTAAATTATCGCCCCATACTCTTACGTTATGGGCAATGACAGGTAAGCATTTACCCTTCGTTAAATGCGGTCGGTACGTTCGATATAAACCGCAAGACGTACGCGATTACATCGAACGCAATAGGCAAGGGGGAGGCGATTAGAAGTTTACACGGCGTGTAAACTTCTCCCGATTAGTAGAAAACCAATTGCCAATCGGTGGCAATAATATCTTCATAAAGAAGCGTAAAACGCGATTTACTCGTTAATACCTCGCTCGGTGTATCCAAAAATAAAATCGATCCGTTCGCCCGTCGCATTCCGGCATTGCACGCCGTAGAACGATGGAGACATCGTACCGCTTCGACAAAACCGAGCGCGGAACTTTCGATTATCCAATCATCGGCAACCATATCTTCCAGATCCGGTTTCCACGCCGAATCATCGGACTTAACGACTTTTTCGTTAATAACACACGCGGTTACACCGTCCGCCCACGAAGTTCTACGTACAGTAGAATCAGTAAGATTAACGGTCGAAATAACATCGGATAAATCGGGCATTGTGGTTATCTCCGCAAGGTCAGTCGGTGGAAATTCGCTGTATAAACGCGGGAACGGCGATGTCCGAAAAAGTAATCGCCAGTCACACGCAACAATATCAATATACCGCAGAACAGGGATAACAGGCGAAACCATGAGTTCGCTCTCTGTACGATCGAGTGTAAACGTGACATCCTTCAATCGTTGCATCGCGACATGGCACGCGGTCGATTGATGGAGACATTTCACTATATCAAGAAAACACAACGCGGAATCGCCGATTACCCAGTTGTCGGAAATGAAATCGTCGAGCGCGGGTTCCCATGCCGGATT
>JAIRTV010000474.1 GCA_031254675.1 Planctomycetaceae bacterium
CTTTTTGCCGTCATAGTTTACACAAATCAAACTGTTGGGCAAACTATCGGGCAAATAGCAACACAAACCACCGAACAAAAAATTCTCGACGCCTCCGAAACAATACGACTTTACGAACAAATCGCCAATATTAATCGTGTTCCGGTGATTACGTGTATTGACCTTGAGAAAAATGGGCGTCTGTTGGCAATCGGCGGAGATGATTGTGTTGTCCGACTTTGGGATGTGCAGGCGAAAGGTTTTATCCGCGAATTGCAGGAACATCTCGATTGGGTTCGCGGTCTCGCGTTCAGTCCCGATCAATCCCGCTTGGCAACCGTCGGACAAGATGGACAAATTAAATTGTGGGATGTTCAAAACGGCACTCTGGTACGCTCACTAAAAGGTTCCATTCGCGGAACTCAGAAAGTTTTGTTTCACCCCAACGGCTCACAATTCGCTGTCTGCGGGTTTGAAAAAAATGTTCGGATTTACGACACAACAACCGGCAATTTATTGAAAACGCTGGAAACTCACGGCGCAAACAATAAAGCAATCGCTTTTTCACCAGATGGTTCTCTTTTGGCAGTCGGCGGACGAACCGGAGTGATTCGGGTTTGGCAAACCTCTGATTATCAGCAATTAACCGACTTGAAAGGAGATGGACGACGTGTTCACACGGTCGCTTTTTCGCCCAACGGTTCACAATTGGCTTCCGGCGGCGAAGGTCCATTTATCATGATTTGGCAACCAACTAACGGAACATTATTGCAAAGTCTTCAGGAACGACCCGGGAAAACCTTTTCTCTCGTGTTTTGTGGTCCGACATTGCTCGCTTCCGGCGAAAGTGATAACGCTATACGTATCTGGGATATTACGCAAAACCGGAATACTCTGACCCTGCTTGGACACACCGGAACAATTTCGACGATGATTTACGAAGCAACTTCAAATCGGTTGATTTCCGGCAGTTTTGATACTTCATTGCGGTTTTGGACATTGCCAACCACTGATTCCAATTCCGCTCCAGTTCAACAAATCACAACAATTCCGACAATCACTGTTCCAGAAGAACCGGTTCAAACATTGGAATCACCGACAATAGATTCGTCTGTCGAACCATTCAAGTTGGCAACTCCAACAACTCCCGAAATTCCAATCGCCTTTTGAGAAACAGCGTATGCTTTATAACGCCAATTGTTGTTGCGGAAAAATGTAACAGCGTTAACGTGAAACATTCGTAATTATTACAAAAAAGAACATTTGAGAACTAGAACTTGGTTTTAATTTGGAATCGGTTTCGATTTTAAGATTATTTCCCCTTTAAACGAAAACATGGAGGTTTTCAGTGGGTTTTTTCAAACATATTTTGGGTAACACGAAAACGGTTAAGGAAACATTCAAACGCCGTCAATCACTTCGGCAACGGATTTGCCGTATTGAAGAAGTGGAATCGCGGGAACTTCTTTCTGCTACGCCTTATGTTGCGCCCGATCCGATCAATGTCGGTCTTGTTTATCATGAAGACTATTACGAAGGAGTCAACAATGATGAAGGCGATCTCGGCGGTGATACGTTTATTATTTCCTGGAACGGCGGCGCGGAAGGAACAACGCTTGATAAAGTTGTTATCGATCTGAACAAAAATCCCGCCTATCCCAATTCTTCTAGTGTTCACTTCAATATTGACGGAAAAATTCCAAACCACGACGGAACTTATTACAATTTCGACGCGAATCTTGATGCCAATGACGATAACGAAATTATTGTCAAATCGGCGGTGGTTTCCAACGACAGTAAAATTTTGACGCTTGAATTTGATGGTTTTACCGCTGACAAGAATTTTTATTTCAAAATTGATGTTGATGAAATCAGTGGTGAAAAGCAACCGACTGTTGATCGATTGGTTTCTGGAAATGAAATAGAAGGTTCTCGTTTTACCGGAATTTTTTCTTCTAAAGATTACGAAAATAACGAGTTCGATTTTAAACTATTTAATTATTACGATATTGCGGACACGAATCTTGCCTTGCCGCCGGACGCTTTTTATGATACAACCGACGATCATGACAACACCGCTGGAGCAATAGGAACATTGCCGATACAAAAACCGTTATCCGGTTCGATTTCCGGCTACGTTTATGAAGATGTCAATAATGACGGAATTAAGGATTCGGACGAAAACGGTATTGCGGATGTTTGGTTGGAGTTATTGATACTGAACGCCGACAACCAATATGTAACAACCGGACAAAAAGTTAAAACGGATTCAACCGGTTTTTATTGTTTTGAAAATATTGAAGGTGGACGTACTTATAAAGTTATTGAAACACAACCGAAACAATATTCGGACGGAATTGATACGCCGGGAATGATTGGTCATGAGACGGTTGGCGAAGCTGTTCCGCCGGATGAACTTACAGAGATTCATATCGGCGCAAACGAACATGGTATTCATTACAATTTTGGTGAATTAAAACCGGCATCGTTACAAGGTTTCGTTTATCATGATCGGAACGGCAATGGAATTCGTAACGATGGCGAAGAAGGGATTGCCGGAGTAACTATCCAACTTCAGGTTTTGAACGACTGGAATGTGTACGAAAATATTGTTGGAGCAACGGTTGTTACCGGTTCTGACGGTCAATATTTGTTCGAAAATCTTGACCCGTTCAAAACATACCGTGTCGTTGAAACGCAACCGGACGGTTGGATAGACGGCAAAGATACTGCCGGAACAATTAACGGTGTTACCGTCGGCGATGTTCAGCAAGACGATAAAATCAGTAACATTTATCTGCGTTTTGAAGAGCATGGTACAGAATACAATTTTGGCGAATACAAATTGGGTTCGATTTCAGGTAACGTTTATGAAGACAATAATAACAACGGAAATCGTGATCCAAACGAACCGGGAATTGATGGTGTTACGATTTATCTTTGTGTTGTTGATGAAAACGGTGTTCAGACCAATATTGCGCAAACGGTAACTCATGACGGTGGAAAATATTCTTTCGACGGATTGCTTGAACCAGGGAAAACTTATTGTCTTACCGAAAAAAATCCCGACGATTATTGCGACGGAATTAATTCAATCGGAACAGTTGACGGTGTAACAATTGGCGAGTTTAAGTCGGATAATCCTGATGCGATGACCAATATTACTGTCGGTTCGGGGCAACAGGGAATTGAGTACAATTTTGCGGAAAACAGACGGGGAAATCTTAACGGTTACGTTTATGAAGATGCAAATAAAAACGGGCAAAAAGATTCCACTGAAACAGGAATTGCCAATGCGGTATTGACGTTGTGGGTTTGGGATGCGGCGAATAACCAATATATTCAAACAAACAAAACGGCAACAACTGATGCCAATGGTTATTACGAATTTACCGGATTGTGTCCGTTCAAAAAGTATCAAATTTCCGAAACACAACCGGCAAATTACGATGATGGTCAAGAAACGGTTGGTTCGTTGGGCGGTGATAAAACAAGTAATGATGTGATTTCCAATATTATGTTACCGCCGGGAGAAACGGGAACTGGTTACAATTTCGGTGAATTAAAACCGACATTGCCGGATCCCGCAAAAGGATCATTAAGTGGTTACGTTTATATTGATGCCAATAAAAACGGTTCAAAAGATTCGACAGAACAAGGTATTGGTGGTGTTACACTAACTCTTTATCAACAGGTGAACAGTTCCTACGTCAACACGGGAAAAACCGCAACAACCGATCAAAACGGTTACTATATTTTTCAAAATCTTGATCCCAATCAAACATATCAAATTACCGAAACACAACCAACGGCTTATGATGATGGCGAAGAAACGGTTGGTTCGTTGGGCGGTGATAAAACAAGTAATGATGTGATTTCCGATATTATGTTGCCTCCGAATGGAGTTGGAATTGGTTACAATTTTGGCGAATTGGTAAAAACACCGCCAGACCCTGAAAAAGGCTCTTTAAGTGGTTACGTTTATATTGACGAGAACGAGAACAATGTTAAAGAC
>JAIRTV010000521.1 GCA_031254675.1 Planctomycetaceae bacterium
GATAAACATCAAAATCAAACGGTTCAAAGAGTCTTGCAGAAAATTGTTCCATTGCAAGCGTTCCACTGCAATCGTTCTCGTAACAGTGTTATCGATACACAATGTTATCGGCGGAATAAGGAATGGCGTTTAGGTGTGGTGTTTTGGATGTTTTTTTGTTTGGTAAGATTTTTCCGCAAGCCAGTGAGTAATTGTTCGATTTCTTCATGAACTTCATCGGTTTGCCGAACAACCAGACTAAGGCTGGGATAAAATTCCCACATCTCGCCACCTTCATTCCACGAATCCGGCGATACAACTACCTCAATAAGATCAATCAGTTCGGAAAAATCGTATTTCCGTATTTCTTCGTCTATTTCGTTGTGAAAAATCTGTATTAGAAATTCCAATGAAATATTGCGTTTTTTTATTTTACTTTGTCGTTACTTCATTTTTTTCTTTTGAGCGGTTTCTTTGAAGCGTTCAACGTTGAAGTCAAATGTTTTGTTGCCGCCGCGTTTGACTTCAAAATTCAGTTTCCCTGTATCTGGTGACGTGTATTGAGGATCAACATGAACAATAATCTGAAACTGACTTACCGAACCATTTTTGCCTGGGATTTCAAGTGATTCGTCGGTTCCTGCCACCCAAACTTTGTACGTGCCGACCGGAATACCATCACCATCTTTCAATTCGCCAGGCGCGTAATATCCGCTTTTATTGAGATAGCCTTGATAAGTT
Source organism: Planctomycetaceae bacterium (assembly GCA_031254675.1). GTDB lineage: Bacteria > Planctomycetota > Planctomycetia > Pirellulales > Thermoguttaceae > WRKP01. The sequence continues at coordinate 721 of JAIRTV010000521.1, forward strand.
GTTCCATTTTCCGCACGAAAACAAACACTACCGCGTGTAAGCGGTTCACCATCATCGTATGTTACAGTTCCTGATATTTTGACTCGATTCGAACAACCCGTCAGCATCAGAAACAAAAGGAAAATAACAGAAAACACAAAAACTTTAGACTGATTTAACATTTTATCCTCTAACAGGTTAAACTTTCTGTTTTCGTACCACTTACACAATACATTAAATCTGTTGCGTTTTCAAACTTTCATATTCTTGCAAGTGAAACGACAATACGTCATTCTCATAATTTGAACATTTTAGTCTTACATTTATCATCATCAAATAATTATCATACTAGTTTTGGTTTATTATGCAAGAGTTGTGTGCGCGCGTGACACAAAATTTTCAAAGAGATTTGGCAATCTGTACTTTTCCGAAAGTACGATAATAGACTTCTTGTTGTCATTTGATTGATGTTGATTATGTTGCGATTTATTTAGGAAAATTGGACAAAAATTCATGAGATTGTTCTAAGAAGTAAAACAATCAGGAATAATGGTTGGTACAGAGTGTTCGATAGAGTTCGGAATGTCGCTGAATCATTTGCTCCAAACTAAAATGTTGCGCAATTCGTGTTTTGGCGGCTATTCCCATCTTTTTCCGTAACTCTGTACTTTCGAGCAAAAAAAGAATTTTCTCAACAAAATTTCGACGCCGTAACCGAAAATCCTCTCCACTGTTCGGAACCAGCAAACCTGTTACACCGTCAACAACCAAATCATTGTTACCCGGAATATCAGTTGCAATTACCGGAATACCCATTGCCATCGCTTCGAGAATCGAATTGGATTGACCTTCGTAAGCGCTGCTGTTCAGTAATAGGTCAAAATGTATCATAAATCGCGGCACATCGTTACGTTGACCGAGAAAATGAACACAATTCGAGAGTTGCCACTGATCACGCAACCGAAGCAACATATCACGTTCCGGACCATCACCAATAATAATAGCGTGAAAATTTAAGTTGACGAATTTAAGTGTTTCAAAAACCCAAAGAAGGTCTTTGATTTGTTTTTGCGACCAAAGCCGAGCAACAATCCCAATCATAAACGGCGTTTGCCGAAAACGTAATTCAGGAGCAATCGGAAGCAATGTTTTTCGTTCCCAATCATAGTCCCCATGAACAATCGGTAAATAATCGCCTTCCGATTCAAAATTTGTTGCGCCGATTTCTTCGAGAATTTCTTTTACGGAAACAGAAAATAAACCGTCAACTGTTGTTTCCTGTGTCAAAACGGCATTGGGAATAACAACAAATTTTTCGGACGGCAAACCGTGTTGGACATAAAAATCTTTTACGCCATTGCTATTTGTTACAATTCGGTCGGTTTTACCGGCAAACCAACGATCAATATAAAAATGATACCAACTTTTCCATGGATCAACACAACGTTCCCCCGCAACAATTCGCGGAACACCACAATCAATCGCGGCTTTCCGACCATAAGCATTGGCAGCAAAAAGCCACGTATGAACCAGATCGGGTTGAAATTGTTTGATTGCTCGTTTGAGTCGGTTCAAGGCGAATGGATCAAATTTTAAACGTTTCCCGATCAAAATTGTTGCAATTTTTGCTTCGGCGAGTTCTTCCGCAAAAGTTCCGCTCCGTGTCAGAACAATCACTTCGACTTCAAATTCCTCTTTGGGAAGATGAGTTGCCAAAAGAACCATCTGCTTTTCCGCACCACAACGATCTAACGTTGGAATAATTTGAAGAATTTTTAATTTTTTCCTATCGTTCATAACGTAGTCAACATAATGTGATTGATAAAAATAGGCATAATATAATGATCTATTTTAATTCGTAATCGTTCATAAATCAAGAACACAACACCGTGTGGAACATTGAGAAGAAATCGAATAAAACTCTTGTGTTCTCTATTTGTGTTTGTTATAATTCGTTCTGAAAGTTTTCATGATAATATAACAAAAATTTGTGATTGATCAAACAAGTGTTTTCACGATTAATTATTATTGGTGTTGGTTTGCTTGGTGGTTCTATTGGTTTAGCCGCTAAAAAACATGGTTTAGCGCAAACAGTAATTGGGGTTGGGCGAACCGAAAAAACATTGGAAATTGCTTTTCGCAACGGTATTATTGACGAATCATATTTGTTGCTGGAATCGATTCCGCCTTCGACTTCGGATGATCGAACACTTGTTGTCGTGTGTACGCCGGTTGCCGATATAACCCGAAACATTTTGGCAGCGATTCAACATTTTGGTGATTCGGGATGGTTGTTGCTTACGGACGTCGGAAGTACAAAAGCAAAATTAGTTCAGGAGATTTCCGATTGCCGATTTATTGGTTCTCATCCGATTGCCGGAAGCGAACGGAGTGGTCCCGAAGCGGCTGATGCGGAATTGTTTCGAAACCGGCTCACGGTTTTGACGCCGACCAAAAATCATTCTGCCGATAACATAAATTTGTTGCGTCGATTTTGGCAAACACTTGGGGCTTCTGTTCTTGAAATGGATGCGGCAAAACATGATGAGATTTTGGCGGTTAC
>JAIRTV010000531.1 GCA_031254675.1 Planctomycetaceae bacterium
AATGGTTATAATATCAGCATGTATGTAGCCAAAATCCCTAATCGTCATTCCCCGCCAACTTACCTTCTTCGCGAATCATTCCGCGAAGACGGCAAGGTGAAAAGCCGTACACTCGGTAATATTACATCGCTCGGAATTGAAAAAATTGTCTTAATTTCTCAGATTCTTAAAGACACGCCAATCCTGCCCGCCAGCGTCTTCCATATCAATCGTTCCCGTTCTCACAGACATGTTGCCAAACATATTGAAATAACGATTAAGAAGGGTTAGAGAAAAGGTCTAATATCCCAACATTCCTATTGGTTTGGTTCTTGGAATTGTTCTTCCGGCGGAGAGGTTTGAGTCGAAGCGTCGGCAGATTCTTTAGAAAGGAAAATCGAAAGATCATAACGAAAACTATATTGCGGATTTCCACCGCTTGCTCCTTTTTCGCCAGGTTTAATAACATGATTCTCATCACGAAGTTGCTCTTCCATCGGCGAAACAACAGAAAAATCCTTGAGCAATGACCGCAAATTCATCGAACCACCGCTGTTCGCGGAAAAAGTTAATTCCGTTAAAATCATTTCTTGAGCGGTTGGCATTTTCCTGCTAAGCCAATCGAGTTGCTCGAACCAATTGACGTTATCAGCAATCCAGGCGTCAATAGCGTTTAATTGGTTACGTTGTTCGGAGACGGTTCCGGCGGTTTTTTTGAGCGTATTGAGTTTTGTTGTCAAGTTTTTGACTTCGCTCGTCAACACGGTACGGCTGTAAAAACCGAACACAATTAAACACGTCAAAACCACCAACGCCACCGCCAATCCACCGGTAACTAATTGCCGATGCCCAACCGGTTCGCGACGTTTTTTGGGATTGCAGAAATCGATATGGCTTGATTCATTTCGGACGCTTTGCAAAATGGTTCCGATGAGCGAGGCAAAACGTTCTGGTTTTTCGATGGGGAGTTGCTGGTTGTTTTGGTTTTTTTGAAGAGTTCCACCGCAACGGATTCCTTGCCAGGGATCGAACGTTTTGACGGGAATACCTAATCCGTTGGCGACTTGTTTTGCCAGCGATTCGAAATTGGCTCCAACACCACACAACACGGCTTCGTCCACCGTTACGCCTTGAATTTCATTTCGGACGGCGATTCGTGTGCGTTTGAGTTCCGCAACAAGCCGAGCAGCAAAATCAGACGTGCTAACATCATCAGGACAACTAATTTTCGGTGATCGCATAAAAACCGGTTCTCCTTGAAAGAGTACGGTCTGCGATGTCTCGTGAGTATCCAATTCAACCACCAAAACCGCATGGTTGGGATCAAAATTAGGCGTGTGACGCCAAAGATACGCCGTTTCGCAAGGACGAAGAACAACACGGCGAAGAATTAAATTGAGTTCGTCGCAAAATTCGCGGATGTTGCGAAGAGTGGCAATGCGAAGAGTGGAAGCGAGCAAATGCTTGGGCGAACCGGCATGATCGGTGGCAATTTTTTCTGTCTTTCCCTTTTTCAATGGCGTTCGGTTTAATTGATTTTGGATTGTAGGAAAGAGCGTGCTTCGCGAAACATTTTCCAGTTTGTTGGTAATAAAAAAATCAAGCGGAGCGGCGGCATCGTAACCGTTAAATTCTTTTGTCGCTTGAAATTTGACCAGATCCGGCAATTCATTGACAGGAACCGGAGGAAAAACCATCGAACGAACTTCAACATCCGCCCGACTCAAAACAACAATTGTTTCCGATTTTGCAAGTCGGTATTTTTGAACTAGTTCTTTTAATTGATTTTTGGAAGTCAATGATTCCGCGTGTTCAAAAGTTGCCGAATTGTTATGAACAGCGGCGGAAAGGAATAACAAACGGTCATTTTCCCAAGTAATCGCAATCAGATTGGACATGGCGATGAGTTTCCGGTTATTTCGGAACAAAATAATATTATCTTTTTCGGCAGAACAAAAATTGCCTAACGTTCACAACATGTTGTGAATGCCGTTAATCTTAATGAAAGAACCTCTTTGTTGCAAGAGCGTTTTCATAAACAATTCGCAGAAATATTCTCCTCGGTTGAACCAATCCAACACTGATCGAGTGCAAGCGGAATTGACGCTCTCAAGAGTGAAATTGCTGATTAAAATGACAAAGCATATTGACAAAGCATATTGACATTGTCGAAAAATATTGTATCTTGTACGAAAATTTCACTGAGCAATCACTTTTTCTGTGATGTATATTTTGTGTGTGTGTTGTACATTCCTTTTTTTAAGTTACGAATACAATGAGAAAATTTATCTTTCTGTTTGTGGTTGTTTCCCTGATTTCCGTTGCAAAACCTGTTTCGGCTCAATCGTTGTTGAATGTTCGTGAGTTTGGAGCGGTTGGCGATGGTCAAACCGATGACACGGTTGCGTTCCAAAAGGCGTTGGATGCGGCGGCGACCTCTGATTCGCAGGTTGTTTACGTTCCGCGAGGCAATTACCGTTTCGCGGGTTCGTTGAATATTCCTAATGGTGTCACATTGAAAGGTGTGTGGGAATCTGTGCCGTCGCATATTGGTATCCGAAATAAGGGACAAGTCAAACCGACCGAAGACGGGACAACATTTCTCGTAACAGGCGGACGAGGACAAATTGATGCTCCGCCGTTTTTGACGCTCAACTCAAATAGTACGCTTAAAGGTATTTGTATCTATTATCCTGACCAACAGGAAGACGATGTACCAACCGAATATCCTTGGACGATTGCGATGCGTGGTAAAAATCCGGCGATTCTTGATTGTGAACTTTTGAATCCTTATCGAGCGATTGATGCGTCTCAAAATGAACGGCATTTGATTCGGAATATTAGTGGGCAACCGTTACGTCTTGGAGTTTATGTTGATTCGATTTACGATATTGGGCGAATTGAAAATGTCCATTTTAATCCGTGGTGGAGTATGAAACCGAAATTATTCCGTTGGCAGATGGAAAATGGAGAAGCGTTTGTTTTTGGTCGTTCTGATTGGCAATACGTCCACAACACATTCTGCTTTGGTTACAATATTGGTTATCGTTTTATTGAGACGAAAAACAGTGTTTGCAATGGTAATTTTTTTGGGATTGGTGCTGATGATTGTTACACGGCGGTTGTCGTTGATCAATCGGCTCCGATGGGGTTGTTGATTACGAACGGTGAATTTGTTTCGTTTCACGGACCGGAACCGACGATGGTTCGTGTTGGTAACAAAAATCGCGGAACGATTCGATTTTCTAATTGTGCTTTTTGGGGACCATGCTGTCAGGTTGCGGTTGTGGAAGGGTCTGGGACAATTGGTTTTTCGGATTGTACATTTGTGCAATGGGGTTTCAAGGACAAGGAGGGCGGCAAACCCAATGAAAAAGAGCGTTTGGAAATGTCGGCGATTCGGGTTCTTGGCGGTAATTTAATTCTTCGCGGTTGCGAATTTCAAGATAAAATGCCGCAGGTATTTCTTGGCGAACATGTCCGAAAAGCAATCGTAACGGAAAATTTGATTCGTGGTGACGTGCGAATCGAAAACAACGCCGGAGAGAAACAAAATATTATTATTCAAAATAACGCTTCGGACAATTGAGAAAATTGCTCATTTACATTTTAAATTTCACATTCCTACTTATGGCAATTCCGGCAAGAACGGGCATGAGAAATCAAAAGGTGGTCAATATTTTACTAAAATGTTGACCGCCTTTTTTCTGTTTCAAATAAAATTTCTACATAATATATTGCAGCATGAGTTCTAAATATTTTATCAAAAAGTTACAGAAACTTGTATTCTATATTTGTGAGATGATACAATACGTGTTGAAATTGTTCACTCAAACCAAGAACTACGACCTCATGGAAAGAGTCATTTTAAACCATTTTTGAGAAAGTACCAAATAATATTTACCGATAGAATAATATAATGGAGTTTTTTAAAAAATTTGTAACAATAAGTAACTTCTAAAAACCTCGTTTTTTTTACCTGAAAAATATTTGCAAGTCTTTATTTTTCAAGGACAAAATTTTTAAGAAGCAAGGTTTTCAGAAGTTCCTAAATACACTATGAAAAAATTATCTCCTGTTGTTCGTGTTAATGAAAGTCGTTGTGTCAACTGCAATGTTTGTATTCGGGTTTGTCCGGTTCGGTATTGTAATGATGGTAGTAGTGGAGAACATATTAGTCTTAATCACGATTTATGTATTGGCTGTGGTTCTTGTATTCGGGCGTGTTCGCATGGAGCGCGGGAAATTGTTGATGATACGGAACAATTTTTCAATGATGTGCGACGCGGAATTAAAATGATTGCTATTGTTGCGCCGGCGATTGCCGCGAATTTTCCCGAACGTTATTTTCAACTCAACACTTGGCTTCGTTCTCTTGGAATCAAAGCGGTTTTTGATGTTGGTTTTGGTGCGGAATTGACGGTTAAATCTTACCTTGAACACATCAAAGCCCAAAATCCCGAACTCGTCATCGCACAACCTTGTCCGGCAATCGTAACTTATATTCAAATTTATCGACCGGAATTGATTCCCTATCTTGCTCCGGCGCACAGCCCAATGCTTCACGCAATTCAGATGATTCGCGAATTTTATACGCAATTCGCCGATCATAAAATTGTTGTGATTTCGCCTTGTATTGCCAAAAAACGCGAATTTGAAGAGACGCAACTCGGTGATTATAATGTTACGATGGCAAAATTGGACGATTATTTGAAG
>JAIRTV010000545.1 GCA_031254675.1 Planctomycetaceae bacterium
GACCGCTTCTTGAGAACAACGAAAATATCAATGATTTTATTTCTTTTTTTCGTTGTGAATAGTGTGTTTGCGAAGTCGGGGGCAATATTTACTCAGTTTTAATTTTTCGCCGCCTGGCTTTTTTCGAATGGCGTAATTATATTCGCCGGTTTCTTCACAAACTAAAAACACGGTTTCCGCTTTCTTTTTGCTTTTTTTTCCAGCCATAGTTTGGGTTCCTAAGAGAGGCTTTGGACGCCTGTTTGTTAAAAATTGCTAAAAAATAGAATTGCTATAATTGACCATTTGAATATTCCGGTATTCGATACGTTTCTTGTTAACCGTTTGGGTAAAATTGGATATCAAACAGACAAATTTCCGTTTTGGATTCGTCCCCCAATTTTCAAGTGTCATCAATACCATTCGAACACTAGTTACCGACAATTCCGTAGAAGTATAACCCAAAACATTCGGAAGGGAAGGACGGGGGTATGTGAAAAAATTCCGAATTATCTTGGAATTTGCGGAGTGATTGCGAAGAATCGCGGCTCTCAAAACAAAACGAACAAAATAACTGATTAGCAAAACGGCTTATTTATGACGGGGAGCGAATTTGACTTTATCACAAATTTTATAAATCTGTCCGTCTTGTACTTCGCCCGTAACGGCGGTAATTGCTTCGATAACGTATTCGTACCGAAGTTGGTCGTCTGGTGCCAATTCAATTTCAATCGAGGCGCGATCAGGACCGCCGCGCTGCTGAATCATTTGAAGAACCCGTTTGCGAAGTTCCATAAAACTGGTTCCGAGAACACGATCACCTAAACTGATTGTGTTCAATCTTCCGGTGGGCGATGCCGAAAGACGAACCCGAAGCGGTTCCGGCGGCAAATCAATTGTTTCATGCGGTTGCGAAACCGGCGGCATTTTGATATTGAAATCGCCCTCAGGAACCACAATCTTAAACGTCATCACAAAAAATATCAACAGTAAGAACACCACATCAATCATTGATGTCATATTCAATTCCGCTTTTTTATGACTGGATAATTTTCGTTGCATATCTCGACAATTGGTTATAAAAATAGAACCCGTAATTCGTTTAAACTCTTCACATACACCATCAATAAGTAAATTGAACACAGAAGATGCGAAATACACGGAAAAGGAACAGGATAGAATATTCCGAACATTTCGTGTTGTTCGTGTATTCCGTGTTCAAATAAAATAATCGTTTATTGGTCATTCTGTTTAGCGCGGAGTTTGAAGTTTTCAAGTTTCAGGCTTTGGCACAGCTCAATCACGTCCTGAACTTTGCCCGCTTCACATCCCGCATCGGCACGAATAATCACATTGACCGATTTAATGGGAACTTTAAGCATTTTCAGTAAACGCAATTGAAATTCAATCTTTTTGCGTAAACCTTCAATATCATATTCGCCATTAGCGTAAATGACCTTGCCATCGCTCAATACTTGAAGAATCATCGGCTCCGTTGGCGGCGAATCCGGCGGCTTTGCCAACTCACTGATCGGCAATTTAATCCGCTCATTCGTATCGGCTTCAGAGAAATTGATCAAAACCATAAAGAACGCGATTAGCAAAAACGTAATGTCAATCATTGACGTCATATCGAGTTCTCGTTTTTCTGCTTTCGATTTGAATTTCATTTTGAAAATGAATGGTAAAATGTGGCGAAAGTTGGCGTCAAAAACGTAAAGAAAACGTGAAGGGACACAAAAACTTGGCAAAGTCAATTTGAACTTTGTCAAAAGTAACCTATTGCTGAAAATTCGTACAATAGGTTATGCTTTAAACCGGTTCATGAGGTTTTCGGTCTGAACAGTTAATTCCAGAACGAGCAGAGCAAGTTTGTTGCGTAGAAATTCATAGACGATCATTGCCGGAATTGCAATGAGCAATCCGACTTGTGTGGTGATGAGGGCGGTTGAAATACCGGCGGCTAATTCGCTTGCTTGCGGGGCGGTTCCAGAGCGAGCAATAACATTGAACGAATCAACCATTCCGAAAACTGTTCCAAGCAAACCAAGCATTGGAGCAATTCCGGCAATCATGGCAATCCAACCAAGTTTTTGTTCAAGCCGCATTATTTCTTCTTCGGCAACATCGCTCATGGACTGCTGAGCCGCTTCGTAACCTGCTTGCATCTTCGCCAAACCTGCCGCAAGAATTTTCCCTTGCGGTGCTTCACTGGCGTGGGCGGTTTCGTAGGCTTCCTGAAAATTTTGATCGTCCAATTGTTGTTTGAATACGTCGATCATGGTTTGCGGCATGATGTTGTTGCGGTTGATCGACATCCAATTCATGACGACCAGCATTACAAAACAAATTGATGTTACCGCAAAAGCAGGCGCAAAAATAGGACCAAGTGCTTTCAAATACCAAAAGAGATAACTATCCTGTGAAACATCTCCTTCGTCCGCGGCAACCGTTTCATCGTCGTCTGTGGTATCGGCGGTGTTATTTTCCGCTTCATCTTCTGTTTCTTCTTGGGCTTCCAGAAACGAAACCAACGAAATCGGACCAACCGAAATCAGTCCGACAGAAAAAGAAAAGAACACGACAAAAAAGAGAAACAAACCGATTGAGTGAATCGGCGAACAAGTTGAAAATAATTTTCGCATAAACCTAGCTCCGTAAATTTGAGGGTATCGGCAAATATCGAATCAGGAT
>JAIRTV010000611.1 GCA_031254675.1 Planctomycetaceae bacterium
TTTCCTTTTTCGCTTCTTGTTCCCTGGGTTATATGTCGATTCAAGACAACTCGGCGTATTGTTTGTTCCGCTAAATTATTTGTTGGTGGAATGCCCGTCTCAATAAACCGAAAATAATCTTCGCTTGCTCGGAAATAATACGCCTCCGTTCGGCGTTTTCTCGCTCCAATCGCAATACCTTCGATTCAATACTTTCAAGTAAAATTTTCATAACCGAATTAGACAAATCACAAAAAAAACACGCAATAGAGAATATTACCGTGAACGCTTACATATAAATTATGCTGCGTTTGTCTATAAGAATGTTCTAGTTGAATTTTTATAAAAGTCCAGTTAAGAATTAAATATGTTCACTGAAACAACCTCGTAGGATGATTATTTGACGCTCTTGCAAATTGTTCCTACGAGGCGAAATGTTGTGCAATATTTGACTAAAAAACCTTGTGCTTTTATTCAAAACAGTAAACATTTGTTTACAATATTTTGAGTAAAAATTGAAGCAAAAATTTCAAATACAAGGAGTGTTTAACTATCGACCATCAATGGCAAGTAGAAGCGAATGGACAGCCTGAGTCATTGCTTCTGGATAGGCAGAAACATCTAAAACATGAAAAACAAAACAATTTGTTTCTTTCTCACTCAATTCCCATGTCAAACGTCCGTTGTCTTCACACTGAACCTTAACTGGTTCCATTCGAAACAGTGCGTCATCGCCTGCTTGTCGAAGAGAAACAATTTTGCCTGATTTTGTAACTGTTAAGCCTGCCAGAATGAAAAAACTTGCGGTTGACCACATTCCGCGTTGTTTTTCCAGAATTTTGTTCCATTCTGCTTCCGGCGGTGTAGTTTTGAGTATTCGAAGATAACGCGGGTCTTTCGATTGTGAAAACATGTACCAAAAAAATGTTGCCAAAGACGGTTGAATACCGTCAAATGCTTTTTTGTGCGCTAACCAGTAAAACGTTCCCCATTCGCCGGATTTTCGTTCTTCGGTCATATTCCAGCACGGAAACCAATACAACGGACAAGGAAGTTCAAACATTGCGGCATAAGCCGCTGGATTGAGTTTGACATTATGTTCGAGTATTTCCGGTTTTGCCTGATGAGTTCCGCCGGAATTGAGATAGATTCCGGCACATTTTGTACGAAATAATTCAGGCTCACGCCGTGCGGCAACCGCAACATCGGTTGCGGAACCAACTACCGTAATAGCAACAGGGCGATCACTCTTTTGTAACGTTTCAATAAGAAAACGAACACCAATTTCGTCACGCCGTGAAAGATTTGGAAGAGTATCATCTTTTTTCGCAACAAGAATTTCGGAACCAACGTACGTAGGAACGTTCAATCCACAAATCCGATTAAGTTGCGCAACTGCCATAAAATCGGGATCGCCTTGACGAAATCCAGGCGGATAATCAATACCAATACCTTTCAACTCAATCAATCCTTGACAAGCAAGCGAATAAATGCACGCTAAATCGAAATGATCATCAGGATCGCCATGCGGATGAAACAAATCCGTGAGATGAATCACCGGAACAGAAGCAATCGTTTCCGTTCCAAAAACATTAAGTAAACGACAACCAAACGGCAACAATGCACCGGATTGTAAAAATAAACGTCGAGAAAATAAATGAGACATAATGTTGTTTTGAGTTAAGGTTAAAAGTTATAAAAATATGATCATGGGCAACTTCAAAAAATCTCCAATAAATACTTTTTTGAAAAGAGTTACAAAAATTTATTTGATTTTATTCTATAATTTTTTAAATCTTGTCAAAAAAATGAGTTTCGGAAATTGACAATAATAGTTACGGTATTGAAATTGTATTACCGTCATCTACTTGTCCTAATTTAGCAAGAATACTGGTTGTACTGGTTGATGTCAATGGTCCTGTTGGAATTGTTACGGGAAGAGCTCGAACAGAACCGTCACCGAGTAAAAAATGACAAACTCCCGAATGAGAACTTCCCCAGTGGTTTTGTGGTTCAGTATGAGTTTCTGTTGTTTCTGGTAAATCAGAACTTCGTCCAATTCGCCCGTTAAAAGATCGCATTGCGGGAAATGCCGCCCAAATGATACCACCCACAAGGATTGAACAGTCGCCGGATTTCGGACGATTACCGCCAGTATCAACATATTCACATAATCCGATATTAGGATTGATAATCATTTTCTCACCAACAATAATCTGATTAGATGTGCCGTCTTGTAATCTTGAAAAAGTATCACGTATTCTCCAATCTCTCGGTGTACCATTTTCCCAAAGAGCAGGTCGAAATGGTCCTTTGATATTTTCAGCACTTAGATTGTTCGTACCATCAACATAAGATTTTGCAGCACCGGGATCCATTCCCCATCCAGCCCAAGCTTCAGAAGCACGTCCAACAACAAAAGCGTAATCGCCTTGTGTGCCGTAGAGCATTTGATCATCATGGCTACCAACTGCTCCCGGTCGTTGCCCAATCATCGGTGAACTTCCACCACGTCGAGAGGGACATCGGTAAAATGAAATTTGAAAACCTTTATGTTGTTCATCGCTAAACGTGTTCCAAAATGTACTGTTCAACATGGGTTCATAAAAATTATCCGTTGTCGTAACAATAAGATTGTACAACGATAATTGTTCGAGATACGGCATAATCAACACCCAGAAACTAACGCGTGGCGGATATTCGTTGCGTGTTGTTACTCCTGGGTCAACAGTAGCTGTTTTACCGCCCATACCAATACAGGATGGTGGCAAACCATTCAGTGTGTCATGGAAATG
>JAIRTV010000623.1 GCA_031254675.1 Planctomycetaceae bacterium
ATTGAGTAGCGAAGATATTTTCATGCCGGAGAATTGAAGCAAATGTTGTTCCGGCATAATCGGTTTGTGCCAGAATATCGGAAGAATTGTCCGGCACAGGATAATAACTGTGGACAAAATAGAAATCGCTTTGATTGGCAATATTCCGAAAAAATGTTGATTCTGTCTTTTCCGGCAACCAGCGAACACTGTTCCAACCGATTTGCGGAACTTTATCCCAAGAGTTGGTCGGCGCAAAACGGACAACACGCCCCGGTATCAAACCAAGCATGGTTGTGCCGCCGTCCTCTTCGGAAAAATCAAGCAGAACCTGCATGCCAACACAAATTCCAAGCAACGGAACTCCACGCCGAACACAATCACAAAGCGCATCATCAAGTCCAAAATTCCGCAGATTTTGCATTGCCGCCCCCGCCGCTCCCACGCCAGGGAAAATCACCCGCTCCGCCTTGGCAACTATTTTCGGGTCAGACGTTATGGTACCGGTAACACCAATCGTTTCCAATGCCAATTTGACACTCGTCAAATTCCCCGCCTTATAATCAATAATAACAAACACGGTATTAGTTAATAGTTGATAGTGAATAGTTAATAGTTGGTAGTTGGTAATGAGAAGTAATAAAATTTAGCGAGATGAATTATTAAAAGTTCGTAGCAGTGCAAGCGAATTATTCACTATTAACTATTCACTACTCACTATTAACTATTGACTATTCACTATTAACTACAACAAGGGTTTCGACACCGGTTTCAGGAACAAAACGAGCAAAACAAAAATCATTGATCAAATTATGACCAAGAACGGTGCGATTCGCCAACGGCGTCATGGAACGGTACAACAAAAACTGCTCTTTGTGAATTTGCACCCGATAACCAACCGCCCGATCTTCAGGAACTTTGTTCATATTTTCGCCCACAGTTAAATGCCGCCACGTGTATTGACTTCCGGCACGGTCGGCGTCGAAATCAAAAAACAACGGAGCAAACATCGAAATACCAGAACTCTGTTGCCGAAGCACTAAGGTCGAGTCCTCTATTTTCAGCTCGCCAGTAACCATTCCGGTTTTGTCCGTCTTCTTCCATTCCGGCAACGCCAAAGGAAAAACCCGAAAAATTGACGGCGATTTCGGTTTGTTCGGCTGAAAAAAAATCTCCGTCGAATCCGCAAACGTTTTAGGACGAAGTTTCGGCGAATAAAAAAGCGTCGATTCATACGTCAAATGATCATGGTGTTCCGGTAAACGCCGTTTGTTGATTTTGTTGGAATTATTGTCGCCGTCCCACAAAAGGGTGTCGCCAAGAATCAGTAACCGATCCGTGTTGTCGAGCAAGAAAAAACGTTGGAGTCGGTAATTGTCCGAAAGCGGCACGTCAAGCTCCAAATATTCACAACCCTTTTTGTGATAAGCACAAGTTTCCGTCCAATAATCAACCACCCGAAGTGGTTTACCGTACCGCCGGAGAGAAAATTTCCAAAGTCCAAACAAAACCGGTTCGCCACACAAATCAACTTCCAATTGAACAGCATCGGTTTCGTGTGAGTCAAAATGAACAGAAATCGATAAATCTTTTGTTTTACTCATTTGCGTTACTCTTTGTGAGATATTCGGGTTGACGCGATAAGGTTGGTGATGAGGGCTGGTAATGGGGGAGTTTGGGGTTGTCGTTCTGTGATGATGATTGATAATAATGGTTTGAAAATAACCGAAAACACTCCGTCAAAAGTCTGTCTTACAAACCTCAACACAACGCATCAATCCTCTTCGCTGTTACCGAAATGGTACACGAACACCGGTTCCGTTTTCGTCGGGATAGACGAGTTTTCCTTTTTCGGTTCGGACACCATAGCCGACTTTCTTTTCGATCAGAAGCGGTCCGTCAATGGAAATATAATCCAGTAACGGAGCGAGTTGACTGATAGCGGAGGCACCAACCGTGGATTCGATGGAGTTGGCACTGACAAGTTTGAGACCAAGATGTTTCGCTTTGGGAATAAGTTGACGTGCAGGAATTAAACCGCCGCATTTGACTAATTTGAGATTGATTCCGTCAAACACTCCCGCACAACGTTCCAAATCGGATTCTGTTTGCCAAGATTCGTCCGCAATAATGGGAATGGTACAATTTCGTTCTTTCATTGCTTTCTTTAATCGAGCCATGCCGGTAAAGTTATCTGCCGCCAATGGTTGTTCGAGTAGTTCGACACCGAGTTGCTGCAATGATTCCAATTTTTTGATGGTTCCATCGACCGTCCAACCGCCGTTGACGTCCACATGAAACGGGGCTTTTGTTTTTTCTCTGAGCATTTGGAGAATCTGCAAATCGTTTTTGCAACCGAGTTTGATGCGGTAAATTGACCAATCCGGATTTTCCGCCATACGGTCAGCAATACGTTCTAAGGAATCCAAACCGATACAATAACTGGAATCGGGAACTTGATTGATTGACAATCCCCAGATTTTCCACAGCGGTTTATTTTTCATTTTGCCCCAGAGGTCGCAAGCGGCACAATCAATTGCACTTTGGGCAAACGGATTTTTTTTGAGAATTGGTTGCAATGTTCGCCAAAACGCGACCGGATCGGCTAACGCATAATGTTCTACGGATTCGCGGCAAGTTTCGAGTAAATCGACCATTTCTTCGATATTGGCGTTATAGGATCGGTCTTCGTAAGCCTCGCCGTGACCACGTAATCCGTCTTGTTCCAATTCGACAAGAATCGTACGCACAACACTGATTGAACGATGCGACGTTTCAAAAACATGCTTTAACGGTAAATCAACCCGAATAATTCGTAATTTCATAACAATTCAAGAATGGGTACAATTCCAGTAACAGCGTAACATATTAAAATTTTGATGTCGGTAAATTGCAGCACGCGCTAAAAAATGTAAACGGCTGAATCATTACTGATTTCGCTCTATTGTAATTTGTTCCTGTGTTCAAATCAATGTACCCCTCTAAATTATCGAAAAGCAACATGATTGACAAACGGGATGTTATCTGCTACACTAATCTTGTTTTTGACAGTGGAGTAAAGTCATGAAGACATCACAATAACGTTCTGAAAAAAAAAAGAACATCAAAATGATGATGACCAAAAGTATAATTCAAAAAATGATTCAAAAAAAACAAACCGTTCCGACCAATCACTTTGGTTACATTGGTTTGATATTTTGTATTTTTATTCTGTATCTCTTTTTTGCGTTGATATTTTCTGTTGCGGAGGAAGCGGTTGATCGGGAGCAACAGATTATCGAACGATTTTGGGAAATCCTGATCAAATCACCGCGTCGCGGAACAACATTTGATCGTGTTTACACTTATTATATTGATACCGGTCATGCCGAACAATTTCTGGAACGTTGCCGGAATCTTACGGAACAAAATCCGAAACACAATAAATCGTGGATATTGTACGGTTTGGCGGCGGAACGTCGCGGTGCGATGGAACTGGCGGCAAAAGCGTTTCAAACAGCAACCGAACTCGATACCGACGATTCTGTTGCGCCGTATTATCTTGGCGAAATTCGGATTGCTCAGGGATTTCTCCGCGAAGCAATAACCGCATTGGAACTTTCCGTACAACGTAAACCGTTACGCGCTGATATTCGAAACGTGTTGCAAACATTGGGGCGAACTTATGAACGCTTTGGCGATTCAAAAAAATCGGAAGCCGTCTGGAATCAGTTGGAAGAACTGTTTCCAGATGATCCCGACATGCTCGTTCAAATTGCGGAACTGTTGGAATCGGAAAATCGTTACGACGAAGCGTTAAAACGGTACGAAAAACTAGCTGCCAAAGCCGACGACGAATTTTCCCGTGTTCGATTTATACTGGCAACTATTGACATCAAACAACAACAAGGCAAGGAACAAACCGTTCTCGTTGATTTGGAAACATTGCTCGACCGTCTTGCACCGGAAAGTTGGCTCGCCGAATCCGTGCGAAACCGGATTGATCGGATTTTCGCGCGAAAAGGAAACGAAACCGGTTTAGTGGAGTTTTACCGTCAACGTCTTGAAAAACATCCGGCTGATTTTGAATCCGCTCGACGCTTGGCTCTGACGTTACAACAAATCAAGCAACCCGAAAACGCACGAAAATTATTAACGGAAACGATTGAAAAAACGCCGTCCAATATTCCGTTGCGTTTAACATTGATTGACATTCTTATTGAACAAAAAGATATAGCGGCGGCTATTGCTCAATACGAAACGATTGATCGTCTTGCTCCGAATCGTATTGATTATCTTTCCCATTGGGGGCAACTTGTTTGTCAAAATATGGAACGGGACGAGTCAACCCGCAAAATGGAAGCAGTTAAAATCTGGACAAAAATAGTTGATGCCGATCCCAATAATCCTGTTGCGGCGGTAATAGTTGCCGATCTTTTATTACGAAACAAAATTTATGACGAAGCGCAACAATTTTATCATCGAGCAATGGAACTTCGACCAAATGATTCTACCTATCGTGAATATTTGGCGATCTTTTATCATGGACGCGGGCAAAAAGAAAAGGCTCTTGAAACATTGCGTCCGCTTGCGGAAAGCGATAAACCAACGCTTGAAAATTTGACACAATTAGGTAATCTTCTGTTGTCGCTTGGTTATGTTACGGAATCTTTTGAAACATTTCAACGTGCCGCCGAACTTTTTCCGAACGATTTACAAACGCAATGGCGATTCATTGAAGCCTTGATCCGAAGAGGTAAACCGGATGATTTGAAAGCGGCGTCTTTGCGATTGACTCAAGCGGAACGTCTTATCGAAACCGATGAACAATTTGAATCTTTTTTACAACAAGAAGTTCGGTTTCTAAAATCGACACAAAAACTTGCCGCCGCAACAGAAATCCTCGAACAACAGATTGAAGAAATACAAAATAAAAATAACGATAATAATAACAGCGACAATAAATCTTCTTTATTGGTTCGTTTATTTTGGCGTCTTGCGGTTTATCGACAGGCGGAAGTGAAGAGTTACGCGGCAACAGTTGCCATTGAAAAGGCGTTGGCAATAGCGCAACTATCCGACTATCGGTTGTACCGTGTTGCGGCTGAATTATTCGAACAAAACGGCGATGGCGAAAAAGCCGCCAAACTGTACAAAATTCTCGCTGAACGTGATACGGTTTGGCGTGCCGATCATTTGAAACATTTAATTTCACTTCAGATTAAATTGGGACAAATTGATCATGCTCTCGAAAATTGCCGTACACTTATAGGTTTTTCTTCTGCTAATCCGGTTTATCTTCGGTTTTATGCGGACATTCTTTTGAGTCTCGGCAAACACGACGAAGGAATCGCAGTTTTGCGTCAGGCGTTACGAATTGAACCTGGTGATATCGCAACACTAACTCTTTTAGCACAAACATTAGCGAATGCCGGTCAAGATAACGAAGCGATTGAAATGACTTGGCGTCTTTTTGAACGAACAGATCATTTGTCCGGTCAATTGTCAATTATTGAGACATTAACTAATTATTATCAACGATCAGGACAACTCGATAATTTGATCGAACGGCTTCAAAATCGAATGCGTTTGGGCGATAAAAAACGAGAAGTATCATTCGGGCTTGCCAGAGTTTTTGCAACGGTTTCTGATTTCGATGCCGCACGGCAAACACTTGAAACAATTTTGGATATGCCGGTTGATCACACAACCGCATCCGGTGATCCTGTTCTGTTGAAAGAAATTGTTTCTGTTGCGGAAAAACAAAACGATCTGACGGCAGCGGTTCGATATCAGGAAAAACTTTGTCAATTGACCAATGATCATTTCGAAACAAACCGGTTGTTTGAACTTTATATTCAGATAGGTGAAACGGAAAAAGCCGACAAATTGTTTCTCAGCCGTATTCTTCAAAAAGCGGATTTGCAAGATCAACTCGAAGATATTGACTTGATGATTGGTCGGGAACAATACGATACCGTCAAACAAGTTTTATCGTTTCTAGAAATTCACGAAGCCGAAAATTGGGAAATTCCGTTTCGTCGCATTGCGGTTGATTCTTATCTTGGCGATCAATCTGTTACGGATTCCGTTTGGGAATTTCGTACGCTTCCTTATCCAGCATCCGTTTCTAATACAATAACGGAAACTTCACAATCCGACAATTCTTCATTGTCGGCGTGGTTGTTGCCGGGAAATTTTGAATCAAAAAATCAGATTTCGCTTGAATTAGAGGAATATTCCGCACCAACAAATTTCCTAGAGTCGATTCGATTGCAACGTGATTTTTTTTCTACCTTGTTTCGAAATCGTTTGCGTTACAATGAATCATTTTCTAAACAAAATATAAAAACATTGCCGCCGAAACCGTTTCTCAAAATTGATTCGTTTCGCGAGGCTCGATTTCTTGTTCTTGGTTGGTTGATTAAAGCAGCATTGGATCAAGATTTGAAAAACGGAAATGATTCGAATTTTCATGAGTTTGTCTGTTTTCGAAAAACGGTTGAAGAGATTCGGGAGCGTTTGCCAGCTGATCATGCTGAACATGATGTGCGTTTGGAACGCATGCGGTTTGAAATTTTTCTGCTAACACTTTATCAACTTGATGATGGACGAAACGCTTTGGCAAACGGAAATTTGAAACAACAGATTGATGTTCCTTTTTGCAACAGAACGATATGGGAAATTGTACGACATTTTGGACTCGACGGCGAAACGGATTGGCAACTCGCTGTGTTTCAAATTCTTTTGACGGAAATTCTAGACGAACAAATCGCAACACGATTTGCCGATATTATTAGTGATCAGCAAAAAATAAAACAAAAACTCAACGAAATTTTGGACGAAAATTGTTTTCGTCGCGGTTTACCGCCACGTTTGCCTGATCACCGTTCGCAACTTATTCAATTTGCCGTTTATTTGATACAGCAAGCATCGGAAAAAATAAAAATCGTTTCCGAATATGATTCTCTGACAACCGTACAAAAAATTGACCGGCTTCTTGAGATTTGGGAAACTTTTTCAATGAATGAAGAACCGGAACAGATCAAAATTTTTGAACAAAAAATAGCGGCACGATGTTCGATTCTTGTTTGGCTTCTCAAAACGACCGGACGCCAAACGGATATTGCCCGTTTGGAAACGACATTGGAACATGCAGCGCAACGAAATCCTCTTTTTCTTGCCAAAATTGCCGATGAGTTGAGTATTTCATACGATAATGATACAATTCTTTTTCTTGCTCTTTCCGGTTACGATTCTCTTGCACAACAATTGGAACGTGTCAAACCTTGGATTCTCAATGCCGGTGAATATCAGAACGAAAATGAACGACTGCAAAATAATCGACAGAATAATTTACAGAACAAAATATCTCGTTTGGAGCAGCGGCAACTACTTTGTGAAGCGGCAATGAAATCGCTCCGTTCCCTTTTGGAATTGGTTCGGCTTGGACGTTGGGATTTTTTCAATCAACAAGAGCGTGAGGTTTTGGCGTTGTCGTCGGAAAGGTTGCGTGATTTGATTGGAGTCAGCAATCAGACTCAACAAGCGCGTCTTGTTCGCCGAACATTGGGTTTTGAAGTGGAACCGAACCGACGTATTCTCCGTGCGGAACATATTCGCCAGATCAACGAATTGGAACACGAACTCAATAGTCTTGCGGAATGGGCAATAGCGTTTCGAAATAACATATTGTCGTCTTCTTTTTTTGTGCAAAATCAAGAAACTGTTGCGAATATCCGGCAAACGGGGGAAATTCCGCCTTTACCCAAACCGCTTGCCAATTATCAACCGGAATTGGTGGGGCAACGAATTGTGGATCGAACATTATTGAAATCAATACTTCAAAACAAAATTTATTATGCTCCGCTTTCTCCGTTCCAAGAATTTTTTTTCCGAATAGCCGTTATCAGGAGAATGATGGAAACGTGTATCAAAAATGCAGAATTGGAGACGGATATTAAAAATGAAATTAAAAACAATATTGAAACAAATAAAGAAACGCAACTTGTTCTCAAACAATCCGTGTTCGACAACGAGTTTAATCGACCATTTTATCAATTGATTGAAAATGAAGAATCGTTACGCGAGATTCTTACGGACATTTTGGGATTGTCGGATGAAACGGAAAATGAATTTATCCGGTTGAATCGGCAACTTGAATCAGTACGAAAACAACGAATTGATCGTGGTGACCCTCCTGATGTTACGGAATTACTTGCTTTGGCGTTACTCAAAGCCAAAATGGAACGTTTGAGCGAAGTGATTCCGATTTTGGACGAAATGGAATTGAAGTCGTCGCTGGACATGAAAACGCGGGAATTTATTGCGGCTCAGATTGGTCTTCGACTTGAGAAAGAAAGTTACGAAAACAAAAATTACCGTCAACGTACGGAAATAGCGTTGGATCGTTTGCTTGGTTATCGTCTTTCGGATCAGGAGGCGTTTCATTTGCTTCCGATTCTGGAACAGTGGGGGCGAGCGAATGATGCGCAAACACTTCTTGATCGGTTGGTTATTTCTGTTTCGGATCGCAGGATTCAAAACGAATTACTTCACCGAATGCAGGTTGCGGGAGAAAAACAAAAAGAAAACGCGGTCAAAATTTCGTTGCGAATTATTCATAATCCCGGATTTTTCAGTGATTCGCGTCATTTTGCGTTGGATTTTTATATTTATGAAACGGCGTTAAAAATTTTGCGACAATATGGCAAAGT
>JAIRTV010000634.1 GCA_031254675.1 Planctomycetaceae bacterium
AACCAGTGGACGCGGAATCAAAGAATCTGTTGCTCACAGTGTTACTGATGTATTTACAGGTACTGGCGCAGGAGCTTGCGAAGCAGATTTTATTCCGTTACTGTGTCTGGAGACAAAAGACAAAAATGAGTACAGTACCACTCTTGCCCCTTCAATTCTCAATAATAGTGGAGTTCGTGCTTTTGATGCTACATCCATTTTACTTGGACAAATACGATTTTGCCGCCCAATGCTCCTTCGTGCCACTCTGCTACGACTACTAGCGATGAACAACCGTCAATGATTAATCCTCCAACAAGTTATCATACTGGCGGAGTCAATGTTGTTCGTGCTGATGCCAGTGGCGGATTTATTAGTGAAACAGTTGATGCCGGAACGCTTTCATCTTCCGGCAACAATTGCAAACTTTCCGATGAATCTCCATTCGGCGTTTGGGGTGCTTTCGGAAGTATTGACGGCGGAGAAGGAAAAGGGTTATAAAAATTCCCCCGTGAAAATCAGTGGAAGTTTTTTTGAAACACCCAAAAAATGGTGAATCAAAAAATGGACAATAGTTTTGTCTTTGGTATAAAAGTTGAAAATAAAATATACTCCACACCGTTAGTGAACGAACGCTTTTCGAGAGTCTTTAGATTGGTTATACTTCTGTTTTGTGTTGGTTATACCAAAAAGGATTCTCGAGATGTTATGCTCTACTGACACGGATGAGGATAAGAAAGTTTTTCAGTATTTTCGCTACTATTATACTAATACGCGGATTATTGTAGCGTTTTGAAGTTTTTTGTGTTTCATGTTTGTGGTAAATTTGCTTAGGAAATGTTTCCCTTGTTCATCAACATGTTTCGGCAAGGCAACGTCGAACTCGTAACAACTATCGACTCCAATCATCTGAAAAGTAATCTCGAAGAACATTGTGTTTCGATTATCGAGCAATTCAAAACCTAAGTTTCAAAACTTAAAGCAGACAATCATTAGCGTTATAAAATCATGAAAAACACTTTGATTCTTTTATCACAGCTAACCCTGCTAACCATTTTGCCGTGTTTTGCTGAAAACGATGCGACAGACACTAAGCCGCCACAATTAGTTTGGGCTCATTATGTTGGTTGGGGTTTTCCTTTTTCCACGCATTACGATCAACCCGAACCGACACTCATGCGTCTTTATGATCGACCACTGTTGGGCAACGGTTGGGCAAGTTGTGATTCCGGCGTGAGTAGTACAACTCGTAACGAAATTCTTGCGGCAATGCAATACAGTATTGACGGTTTTACTGTTGATATTCCGCTAAGCAAAAATTACGCGAGTACTATGTCGCGGTTTTATCGTGCGGCGGAAGGTTTGTCGTTTTATGTTGCGTTGTGTATTGACGGTTGGGACGCCGGACCAACCGAAATGATCGTCGAACATCTAACAGAATATTTTCAGCGTTGGGGAAACCACCCGAATAATTATTACATCAACGGTAAACCTGTTATTTTCCTTTATTCGATTCGTGGAAAGACTCTTGAGGAGAGTGCAAAAATTCTGAGCGACCTGAAAGACAAAGGACACGAAGCGTTTTGGATCATCCAACCTGCCAGAGAAAGTTCCAGTTGGAACGATGCAGAAAAACTCCGTAAAATGTTGGAAATATTCGACGGATTTTACGATTTCGGTCGCAATGGTGTTCCGCCGGAGCAAATGGTTCAAACTCTTCGCAATGGTCGCAACGCCTTGCGTCAAGCCAATCGTGTAAACGGTGGAGTGTTGGTTGGCGGAATTACGCAAGGTTACAACGGCGGGCATAACGCATTTTATCGTCCGTTTTGCGGTACGGGAACTCTAAGACAAAATTGGGATGCGATTATGGTTGAGCCTTGTGATTGGGTGTGTATTACCACTTGGAATGATTATTGGGAGAACACGCAGTTCGGTCATTCGGATTGGGTTCGCGATACCTTGCTGCAAATCAATCGCGAATTTGTCTTGAAATGGCGCAAAGCCACACCGCCACCACGTCCGCCGCGTACTTTTATCGCTTATAAAAACGAAGTCCGTTTGGGCGACGATTGGACGTTGGAAATTCTTGGGTTTCCGTACACAACTGTCGAAAGTGTTTGTCATACGCGACTTCTAGACATGGACGGCAAAATTGTCAAGAATTTCGAACCAATCTCCTTGGCAACAGACAAGCCGACATTGTTTGTCCATCGCCTAAAAACACTCGGAATAAACGAACCGAGATATTTGCGACTTCAGGCAAGCGTGTCGGCTAAAAATCAACTTCCCGAAACAAACGATTGGAAAGAATTGTACCCGATTGTTGTTCGTCCTGGCATCATGCGGGATTTTCAGACGGTACGAATTGCGTTGCATGACTTATTGCCGCAACCCACTCCACAACTCGTCTTGCAACAGAACGCGGAGCGGTTGATATTCCGTTCTTCCATTGAAGCGTGGTCGTGGATTGGTCGCGTGGAATTGCTCTGCAACGGAAAACCAATCGCCAACCGCGAAATCGCAGCAACAAACAAAGGACCGCGTACATCATTCGATTTTTCCGTTGCGAAAACAGAGCGGCAACCGCGTGATCTTTACACGCTCAGATTGACTCGTTTGGATGGTCAATATATCTGGTCAACACCGGTTCTGCTTGCGCATACTTCGGACAACAAAAAACTTTCGACATGTTATTTTCGACGTTTTGGCGATTTTGACGAATGTTGGTTTCGAGGAGTATCGTCTCCGACAATCATGACAACATCTGTTTTTTCCGATGAAGTTTACGGTTTTTCTTTTGCGTTGGATGACGACCCGAATTGTCCCAAAGACCGGTTTGGCTGGAATATTGCGGCGGTTGGCGGTGGCACGCGGGGAAAAGCCCACCCTAATGCGGTGCCTCAATTTATCGAAGAAACCAATTCCGCTTCAAACAACGAACAGCCCAAACGTTATTTTTCTTTTGACGGCAATGATGACCGTATTTTGCTTCAAACGACTTCGTTTCCGACGGACGCTGTGAAAGTTTCCCTTTGGGTTCGTCCCAAGAAAATCGAACAGGAATCCTATATGTTTTCCGATCAGAATAACGCCTTGAATCTTGGCGTCTTGCCAAATGGGCAAATTTTTGCGGAACGAGGGCAAACGCGAATTATTTCCGAACGAAAAATAAACATTGGCGATTGGATACGTTTGGAGGCTCGGTATGATGGTTGCACACTCGATTTGCGAATTGACAACAGCGAATGGGAAAAAGTAAATTGTCCGCCGAGCGTTTACGGTATCAATTCGATTCCTGCCATTGGTTGTCGGCACGTACTGCATCTCAATTTTCGTAATCATTTCAACGGCGATCTTGCCGAGCTGATGGTCGAAGGGCAATGAAATTCGGTTGACCGAATAGGCTTGAACGTTCCGGCGTTTTCGACCCAAGGGACGGCGAACGAAAAGTGTTCGTTCATTGACGGTGCGGAGTATTGACGGTGCAGAGTATAGATCAATCTAATTCGTTCAGTCCGTCTGGACTTTTGGTATTGAACTGATTATATTATCGAAAATTATTTTTTTGAAATACAAAAACACAAAAAAAAATTTACCTGACCCAACATTTGGCTCTGGAAAGAATTGCCAAAACGAAACTTAATTACGAGGTTTTATAACTACGAGGTTTTATAACAATGTCAAAAAATATTTGTTTTGTTTATCTTCTTTGTTTCTTTCTTTTTTTCTTAAATGCGATTCCGGCGGCGGAGACGGTTCGGGTTGATGTTGCGAATGGAGTTCCGCGAATTTTGGTTGACGGTCAACCGGTTCGCGCCCGAATGTTTTTCGGTAATCCGGGATCGTTGCCAATCGCCGTCGGAACCGAAGCACAACGGTTAACGTTTGAATTTCAACCTGTTGCCAGCGAACCCCAAACGGCAACAATGCATATTCGTTTTGGAAATAAATCCGCGGTTATTGCTTTTGACGATATTTTACTCGAAGAACTCGATGCCAATGGAAAACCAGTTCGGAATGTTTTTGAACTTTGTCGGTTCGAAAACGGCATGGATGATTTCAAGAGCGATTGGGCATTTTGGCAACCCAACGGTGAAACGGTTGCGGTTGGCAATGTTACGGTTGAACCGAAAACCGGCGTCGATCAGTCCAACGCCATGATTGTTCGATTAACTGTACCCAAAGGTCGTAAGCTTCCTGATTTTCATATTTATCATCATCCGAATCTTGTTTTGGATAAGACGAAGAAATATCGGTTATCGTTTTGGGTGAAGAGTGATGTTGCGACATCGCTTCGAATTGCGTTTTATCGACCGGGAGCAAATTTTATTTATCTTGGCGGAATCAACGCCAATTTTTTCCAGAATCAAATCAAATTAGCCGGCAATGCCGGAGCGAAATTTGTTTCATTCTCGACGAAGTTACCTTGGGTTCCGTTGGGCAAAGAGGTTGATTGGAGTGCGGTTGATGATTCTTGCCGTCGTGTTTTGGCGGCGAATCCTGATGCGTTGTTGATTCCGCGAATTCCGATGGATCCTCCGTCGTGGTGGGTTGCTGCCAATCCGGAAGAAGTCATCACCTGGAAAGGAACTCCTCATGATTCGCGTCAAGTTGCCGCTGTTTCGTCCATGAAATACCGCAAAGAAGCCGCCGAATGTTTGGCGGAGTTGGTTCGGCATCTCGAAGAAAATTTCGGTGCCAATATGGGAGGTTATCATCCGGTGGGTCAAAATACGGGCGAATGGTTTTATCAGGATTCATGGGGACCCGCTTTGAACGGTTACGCCGAAGCAGACAGAACCGCATGGCGAATCTGGTTGAGAACTCGGTACAAAAACGATGAAATATTGCAAAAGGCGTGGGGCAATCATTCCGTAACTCTGTCAACCGCCGAAATTCCATCACCAGAACTCCGAATGTCGAAAACCGGCGGCGTGTTCCGTGATATTGCGGTCGAAAAAACGCAACAGTCTGTTCTTGATTTTGTCGAATTTCAGCAAGAAATGATGATCGATACCGTACTCGATTTTGCGAAAACGGTTCGGAATGCCTCGAAGGGGAAACGGCTTGTGGTTATGTTTTACGGTTATGTTTTTGAGTTTGGGGCGTTATCGACCGGACCGGCAACATCGGGACATTTTGCATTGCGTAAAGCGTTGGCGAGTCCCGATGTCGATATTTATTGTTCGCCGATTTCGTATTTTGACCGGAAAGCCGGTGGTAGTGCTGCGGCAATGACCGCTGCGGAAAGTGTTGCTCTTGCCGGCAAACTTTGGCTTTACGAAGACGACACGCGAACTTATTTGGTGCCGGAATTTCAGTTGAATTTCCCCGGTTGGCGTGATGGCGGCACAACATTTGAAGCGACGCGGCAATTATTGTTGCGAAACACTGCCGAATGTGCTGTGCGTCATTTTGGAACGTGGTGGATGGATCTTGGAACGGGAGGTTGGTTCGACGACCCGAAACTTTGGGCGGAAATGAAACGTCTTGAAACATTGGACAATCTTTTTCTCGACACGCCGACGCCGTTCCAACCGGACGTGGCGGTTTTTCTCAACGAATCAAGTCTTTTGGGGGTTGCGGCGGGAGGCAATGTGATGTCAATTCCGACCGTGTACCAAATTCGAGCACCGCTCGCGCGAATGGGAACGCCTTATGGTCAGTATCTTCTTGATGACTTTTTGAGCGGGAAAGTTCGCGCGAAGCTGAATGTGTTTGCGGCGGCATGGCGACTTTCCGAATCGCAGCGGAAATTACTCAAACAACAATCGGCAAAAACCGGAACCGTCAACATTTGGTGTTTCGCTTCTGGATTTCTTGATATGGAGAAGGGCGGCTCCGTCGAAACGATTAACGAATTGACCGGTTTCAAAACGAAACGGATTGAAAATGTCAATGCTTGGGCGGAGCCGACGGAGGTTGGTCGGTTGCTTGGGCTTGCCAATGGTTTTGGGGTTAAAAATCCGGTGAAGCCGTTGTTTTGTGTGACGGACGCCAAGCCGGATGAAACACTTGCGGTGTATGCTGATGGTTCGGCGGCGGTTGTGATGCGGCAAGGAGATTCCGGCGAAACGTCAATCTTTTCCGGTGTTCCCGGTGTCAATTCGGAATTGCTCCGTTTGGCGGCGAAAAAATCCGGTGTTCATCTTTACACCGAGCAGGATTGCAACGTTTACGCCAATGGTTCAGTTGTTGTGTTGCACGGTTCCGCCGATGCTGCCGTCAAGATTGACTTCGGTAAAACGTCAACGATTGTTGATTTGCTCGATGGTACAACAATCGGTAAAGGTTCGGTTCTCACGATTCCGCTCAAACTCGGCGAAACACGAGTTCTACAAATGCAAAACGAAAAATAAAAGTAAGCGAACGCTTACTACTTTTTTGCTTTTTCACGGAACATTAATCAAGGAACAGCGTTTTTCTTTATCAGGTAGATGAAACCAAAATGAAATGGTTTCGCTTTACAAGTTGTTTCATTTGTTTACAAGGAGAAAAACATGAAAAAAGTAATAGGAACAATGTGGTTTGTGTTGGCAGTTTCCGTATTTTCAACTGTTGTCTTCGCCCAACCGGATCCTCCAAGAACCGGCGATTTCAGCGGAAGAAATCGTGAACGAACACGTGTTCCCGGTGGAGATTTCGGATTCGGTGGCGGTATTGAATTGCTAACCCGCAACCCCGAAATCAAAAACCAATTGGGATTGAACGAAGAACAAATTGGCAAATTAGTCAAACTGTCCGAAGAATTACGTGCAGGACGCGGAGAACGCCGCCAAGCCTCCGGTCCCCCTTCCCGCGAAGAAATGCAAAAATTCCGCGAAGAAGCCGAAAAAAGATTCGACGAAAATCAGGCAAAAATTAACCAAATTCTCACGCCCGAACAGCAAGAAAAATATAAAACCTTGCGATTTCAGTTGATTGGCGGTCTTGATTCGCCGTTTCTGAGTGTTCGATCACTCGATGTTCTCAATCTGACCAACGAACAGAAAGAAAAACTCAAAGCAATCAACGACGCTCGCGAAACCGAATCACGCGCTTCTTTTGAAAAACGTGGTCCAATTGATTGGCGTGGAATTTCTCCAGAAGAACGCGCAAAATTAGGCGCGGAATTACGAGCTGAAAACGAAGCACGTGTCAAAAAATTCGACGAACAAATAAAGGCAGTGCTGACTCCCGAACAAAAAGAAAAAGCGGAAAAATTGATGGCGGACGCTAAAGATATTCGGGAAAAACTGGGAATGAGAGATCGACGCAACAACGATAATCGACCGGAACGACGGAATAACGGAGAATATCGTCCCGATCAAAATTCTTGGCAACCCGGGCAAGGTACAAGAGAACATGGAAACCAAAATCGACAACCACGCCGAAATTTTCCACAAACCGAAAAACCATAAACACCCAACAACTCAAATATTAACTCCATAAATTTAACAAGATGCCGTTACGACGGCATCTTGTTGTTTTTTGAATTCGTTTACCGCAATTAATCTCCAATTCGTAAACGCCAGAACGTATTGGGAATTCGTGCGGAATTGTAAAATCGCAAAAATAATTCAGGAGATGTAAAATGAGGGGTTTGGGTATTTTTTTAGAAGTAGCACAAAAAATCAATTTTTTCTTTCAACTCAAAACCGATGATGATGAAAAGATTTTCTCATTGATTGA
>JAIRTV010000002.1 GCA_031254675.1 Planctomycetaceae bacterium
AGAGTTTTCGGGAATGTCCGAACAATCTTTTGGTTTTTCCACAAAACAACCCCAGTAGCAAGAAAATGCTCCCAAATAAGAAAAAATTGAACACCGAAAACACGGAAAAATAGAAAAAATTCCGTGTATTCTGTTTTTTCCACGTTCAAATAACATCGTCGCCAAAATAAGTATTAAAGTGAAATACCTTGTGTTAGGGAAAAGTTAAAGAAAAGGTCTAATGCTTATTGTCAATACAGACTGATTTTCTCGTAGAAGCGGCATAACCGAAACTTTCCATAAGTCAACACGCTTTCTAAAAGCCGAAAATCAACTGGACGATAGTGTGAAAAACACGACACTCAAAAAGTGTCGGAACCTCGGCAGGGAATGAGTCGGGTCGCTAAACCGTACAACGAAACGGAGATTTCGTAACCGGTTTCTTGAATCATTGTCTTGCCGCTTTGTCTCGGGAAGGCAAGTCCCGAAACAAAAAAAACGATAACACCATTATAATCAATAATTGGAGAGTTGTCGTCACCGGAACTGTACCTCGAATCCAAAAGAGTACCGCTAAGCAGGGATGCTGTCAATTGGAAACCGCCAATCTCATTTCCAAAGAGATTGCCGAATATGTCCGTTTTAGACGTTTCCCTCTTATCGCGGCATAACAAAAGGATTGTTATTTCCATGACTGGACTTTATGTTGCTTCCAATGTTCAATCGCTCGTTTCACAACACCAAATCAATCGGAGTATGGCTGACCTCAGCAATATTCTTACCCGACTCAGTACAGGGTTACGAATTAATTCCGGTAAGGATGACCCTGCCGGTTTGATTGCCAGTGAATTGCTCAAAAGCGATATGACGGCAACCACCAAAGCAATTAGTAACGCCCAACGTGCCAACAGTGTTATCGCTATTGCCGATAGCGCTCTCGGACAAGTAAGCAGTTTACTCAATGATATTCGCGGACTCGTCAACGAAGCCGCCAACACCGGCGCAATGACCGCCGAACAAATCGCCGCAAACCAACTCCAAGTCGATGCCTCGCTCGACTCCATCGACCGAATCGCCAAAACAACAAATTATCAAGGACAATTGTTACTCGACGGCTCCATGGGATTTCAAACACAAGGACTCAGCAATATTGCGGTTCGCGATTTGAATATTCACGAAGCAAATTTCGGAACACAAAAACAAGTTGACGCCAGTATCGATGTGATCAGGAACGCCGAACACGCCCAATTGTTTTACGATAAAGCAGGAATTAGTTCGGAAGTGGTTTTGGAAGTGGTCGGCAATCTCGGCAATAATTCGTTCCGGTTCGAAGCCGGCGCCTCCGTAACCGATATCGCCAACGCCATCAACCAAGTCTCCGACGCAACCGGTGTTCAAGCAGTTGTCGGAAATGAAGCCACCGCCGGACAAATTATGTTGACCAGCGCAGGATTCGATAACGATATCAATTTGACCTCGCTTGTTGCCGGTGCCGCTCCCGGTGCGTACACCATTAAGTTTACCGCCGGAAACTCCGACGAAACAACTTATACCATCACCGAACCACAAAACGGAAATCCAGGTATTATCGATTTCAAGTTGAAAATGCAAGAAAAAGCCGCTCCATCGGTTAAAAATTTCGACGAATCATTCAACGGGCTTTATTCTTACGATATTACGGGTGCTGGACTTATCGTCCAATCAAAAAACGGGACGCAAATCCGACAAGTCGAATTTGTCGTAACCGGTACAAGTGGGTCAGGACCAGGACACACCGCACCGGATGACAATACCGGAATCGCCGTCACTTTCGATAAAGTATCTGGAAAACTACAAATTCTTTACGACGACACCGCAACAATTACTAATGTTGAATTACGTCGCGCTATCAATGCGATTGACGGTCTGGAATATGTTTTAGGAGATGATATGCCAGCAAACCCCGGTTACTACAATCCGGTGGATCTGCGTGCCAACAATGCGTTGAATATTACGGCAACAATTCCCGGTTCCAAATTTGAGAATACGGATATCGTTTATGTTTATGATGAGACAGTGGAACCGAATGTCGGTGGAGTTGGGCTTGTGTACAAGGACAGTCCACAATACGCCGCCGCAACAATTAAATGGGGCGACGGAACAGACACAGAACCTGAAGCCAATCCGCCGGTTTTCGATGTTCAGTTACGTATTGTCGCCAAACAAGTCGGCGCCGAATTTAACGATGTAACAATCAATTTCGAACAAGACAATACGTTTGCAGCGGGAGATGTTGAAGCGGTTTACGATGCGAAACGAAAAATTTTACATGTTCGCGGTCAGATCGATCATTCTACAGACACAACATTGAACGCAACTTATGGAACATTAAAAGCCGCCATCGAAGAAGCAACACCGTTCAAAGTTGACGTAACCATTATGGACGATGACAGTGGTGATCCCGGACCTTACAATAATCAGCTGTATCCACTTAGTAACAAAATCATGAGCGGTCTTGTCGCAACGCCGGCAGCAGACGGAATTACTCCGAATACAACAGATAACTCTTATATTAAAACAGGTCAAGCGTATGGTGATATTGGAACGGATCATCAGGCATTGTTTATTCGTGTGAATGATACTGATATTACGGCGCAAGATGTTATTAACGCTTTCAATGCCAATACGCCATTTACACAAATTGCTGCTAATTTTACTGTTTCCAACGCCGTTGACAGTGATGGAAGCGGAACAATTTTTAGTGAGTCACTTGACGATCCGGCTGGTGATTATGATACAGTTGTTGATGTGAAAGTTCGTGTTTTTTCCGGAGTGTTAACCGGCGGCGCCGATGGTTATACAACAGCGGTTACGGCAAAAGAGTTGACCGATTTTATCAACACGGATTCGGTACTAAGTACGATGTTCCGCGCCGATATTCCAATCAATCAGGTCGGCAATGGATTGGTCACACTGTTTGACGAAGCCGCATATTACGGTAGTACGTTGGATGAAACAGCATTGCAATTTTTGGGACCGGAAGGTTCATCGGACATTTTGTTCGTCAACGACGGACCCAATTCCCAACTCGGAATTTCGTTCAGCAACCGACAAACGGAAGAATGTATTGCCGATGATCGTCCGGTTGCCAGTCTTCAAGCGAAAAATGCAAATGCTTCGTTTACGCTTCAGGCGTTGCGAGCCGGCGACGAATACAACGATATGGTTGTTCGGTTAATCCGGCTAGATAACAATCATATTGTCGATGACACTGCCGATCCGCCACGCGATGATAGTTATGTTCAATACAAATCCGGTTTGTCAAACGCAATGGCGTATTGCAGTATTGACGACAACAACACCGGAGAGATTATTGAAACCGGTAAATTTATTGTTTACGGAGTTCAAGGCGGAACACAACTAAACAACGTTTCGATTATTGCACGATTGGACGAAAGCCAGACAGAAGCGGCAACCGCCCGATACGATGAAGCATCCAAACAATTGATTCTCACGGTTAATAGTAAAGCGCAAAGTGTTGATGAGGGCGCCGTAACACTTTCCGATGCGGTTGCAGCAATTAACAACACAGGAATTTTCCATGCGGAATATGATTACAGTTTCAACACGGATCCGGGAGGTGATGCCGATACGGGACCGGGACTCGAAACATTTGGATTTGTTTTTGAAGCGGCACGGGAAATGGTGATCGGTAATACCGGCAACACCGGCGGACACAACGGCGTGTTGGAAGTTTACATTGCCGGAGATGCCAGCCAGATTACGGGACAACGTGTTGTGGACGCGATCAACAAAGACCCGATTACCAGTAATTTATTTGCGGCATCGGTTCTTGGCGGAACCGACGCAGGAACAGGAACGATTGATTTCCGCGCGGACAATATCCGAACAATTCGTGGCGCCGACGGTCAGATTAAAACAGAAGCAAATATGATAACTGATATTCTTGGCAGCAGCGGCAATGATTCAGGTTACATGATTGTGCATTTGGCAACCGATGCGAATGGTTATTCGATTACATCGGCGCGGGAATTAGTTGATTTTATGAATCAGTTGACGGCGGAACAAACACGAG
This sequence comes from Planctomycetaceae bacterium, assembly GCA_031254675.1. Classification (GTDB taxonomy): domain Bacteria; phylum Planctomycetota; class Planctomycetia; order Pirellulales; family Thermoguttaceae; genus WRKP01. The sequence goes on from JAIRTV010000002.1 coordinate 4,055, forward strand.
GAATCAGTGTTAGTTTGGTACGTCCGGCAGGTGTTGATAATTTGAACCGGACATGGACGGTGGACAATTGCGGCAATGTTATCGAAACACAAGGTTGTGACGATGATTACGGCAAAGGAATTTTACAGCCAACTATGGAAGTCGATGATTGCGATAACATAACCTATCTTCCAATTGAGTTTAAATCATTTGGCGAAAATATTGTTGCCGGCAATGCTTATGGGAGTATTATTGCGGTGAATGGTCAAAATGCGTCGTTGGAAATTCATTCTAAGATTGCGGGACCAGAATTTAATGGAGTTGGTTTCAAATATATTCGGCTTGAAGACCCGCTCGCCAACCCGTATGCAGAATATGATCCGTACAACAAAGAAATTTACGTTTATATTCAGGAAGGAATGACCGCCGGACAAGTCAAAAATATTATCGAATCCAGTGAAGGAACGCGAAATCTTTTTAATGTAACACTGGTGGGTGATGGCACTGGAATGGTTACGACGCAAGACGATTATTTGGTACTGAAAAACGGACTTTACGATGCGGGTTATCGTGGTGGGGCGTTGATGTTGGGTGCTGCGGATGCAGACGAACATCGATTGGTTTTTGAATCGGTTGAGGAAGGTTCGCGGCAACGGGTTTCCGTTAAAACAATTACCGGCGATTTTGACGTGAAAAACGCTGCAGGAATAAAAACCGATACGGATCACGGCGCCGATATGGTCGCAACCTTGAACGGTTACACGATGGGTGCAGACGGACGTAAATTGTCTCTCAACACGACAATGTTGAAACTCGACATAACACTTGACGAAATTGTTAAAACGGGTGATTCGGTCAAATTTTCTATTACGGGTGGTGGAGCGACATTCCAGATTGGTCCGGATGTGGTGTCGAACCAACAAATTCGACTCGGTGTTGGGAGTGTTAGTACGGTACGGTTGGGTGGAGCATCGGGGCGGTTGTACCAACTTCGCAGCGGCGGCAATGCCGATTTGACAACGGATACAAAATTGGCGGATCGAATTGTTCAGGAAGCGATTCTCAGTATTGCGACAACACGTGGGCGATTAGGAGCGATTCAACGTAGTACGTTGGAACCATCAATTGCGGCGTTACAGGATTCGCTGGAACAATTGTCCTCGGCAGAAGCGCAAATCTCCAACGCTGATTTTGCCGAAGAAAGTTCAAAATTGACACGGGCACAAATTCTTGTCCAGTCCGGAACCAGAACTCTGTCCATCGCCAACCAATTCCCGCAATACGCCGCCTCATTACTCGGAGGATAAGAATTAGAGTTGATAGTGGAAAGTTGAGAGTGGATAGTTACGCAAGCGGAATAATTGCCGAAATGGTGATTATTCCGTTTGTGTAACTATCCACTATTCGATATTTTGCAGTGGTAAGGAAATTGCCTAACAATCGTTGCAATGTGGTGAGCACGAAATTACGAAAACGACCATTACGGAACAACAGAAGATTGAGCGGTTCGATCTTCCAGATTCGGACGAAAGATTGTTAGGATCAACATTGGCAAATACCACGCCATGTAAAGACCACCCTGATGAAGTTGCCAAAATTGAACACCAAGCAACAACAACGAAGAACAACTTAATAATGTCGCCAGATGTTTGTGCGAAGGCCACAAAATCATTCCAAAACAGAGAACAAAAAAGATTGCCAAAAGCGGAACACGATAAATCATATCGTAATATTCCCAAAAACCATCCGGTTTGCTGAAAATAAAAAGCGTACTTTTGCCAAGCATGTGAATGAATTGTTCCTGGTAACTCCCCAACGCAGTAGGCGAAAATAATAACAAAACCGCAAAAAGAATCAACGCAGAACCAACACCACTCAGAAAACGAATCCAACCGCGTTTCCAGTAAAAACTACACCACAACGGAACAAGACAAACCGGATAGCAAACCAACGCTGTTGCCGTACCAACACTAAAACCCGAAAAAAATGGTCGCCGATACAACGCCACTCCCCACAAAATTAACGCCGCCGGAATTAAATGATCAAGACGACCAATCATTTGATTCGTGTAAGGATGGAGCAAATAAAGAGTTGCACAAGCAATTCCTGTTCGAATGTTGCCGAAATGACAATGACCAATATAAAGGAAACCAAACACAATCGCCAAATGTCCCAACAACGCCGCCGACATAATCAATGAAAGTGTTGAAAGATCAGGACGAAGTGCCGTCGTTGTTTGAATCGGAGTCGAAGATTCCAGCTCAATACGAAGTGTTGTGCTTGGCGGAAGACTCAAAGAGTCGGATGTCGGAGACGGCGTTTCCGAAAGAAGTGTTGTCGGAGGAATCGGAAGTAAAGGAGATGTTTGTCCTCCGTCCGTTTTCAAGGATGATGTTGTTGCGTTTTCGCCAGTCCAAACCAACACATGAGGATTGTCGTTATCGACTGGCAAAGGGAACGGCAAAGTTGAACGAACAATTTCGTTCCGAATTTTATCCGGCGGAGCCAATGCCAAATTAGTTCGTTCGGCAAATGCAAGAAATGGTCGAAAACCAGGAGGAAGATTCGCCAATTCATCTTGAGGAATCGTCAATGTTGTGTTCATACCAACATGGTGTTGAAGATGTCGCGTGGTCAAAATTTGTTCCAGACGAACAGTTCGAACCGTGTCAATTTGATCTCCACGGTTGATCGTAATTGCCGCCACAATAAAAAACACAAGAAAGAAACAAGCAAATGTCAATCCGCCAGGAGTTAAGTTTGGCTCCAAAAGCGGACGACGTACCATGAGGTTGTCAAAAATCAACCGAACCACCAGAAAAAAACCAACCCCAAACAACCATGCGTAACCCCATTGGTCATTGTGCATGGCTAACATCAACAGCCCCGGCGTCAGCAAAACCAAAACAAGCAAGTCCAGATTGCGAACACTCCAGAAACGATTGAACTTGAAAAATAACGCCAATATGATAAGCGTGGACACGTAAAACCATGTCGTCGGAAGCATCTCATATTGGAAAAATGAAGTCGGCATCAATAGAAAAAGAACAATAAATAATAAAAATTAACAAAAATAAATCGTACCATTCCAGTTGCCGATTGGTAATCGTTCACGCCAAAATAAAGAATGAAACCCGTTTTTATGTTTATCGCGTAAAGAAGGACATTAATTTTATGCGTGATTTTCTGTATGGTTTCATAAGTATATCACAAGTTGCCGGAAATTACCAGAGAATTACGGATTGGCGTATGAATAAAACATGGGATAAAAAAGAAAACGTTATCGAAATCGTTATCCGCAAACAATATTCATCATCCAACGATTGAAATCCTGTAACATTGCGGATGTGAGACTTTTTGCGTATTCGCGGAATTTCACGGTAATACCTGCGGTATGTAGAAGTTCCAAAACTTGACAAACCGATTCTGAAGAATTTGTTGTATCGGATTCTCCAATCGCAAGAAAAACCGACAACAATCGCGTCGTCTCCCAACAATGTAAAAGCCGATCATTTTGCGGAAACGCACCATCCAAAGAAGCCACTCCGGCAAAATTTTCGGGATAAAGCAACGCCAAACGAAGAGCCATTGTTCCGCCGTTGCCCAAACCCGCTAGAAATACACGATTCGAAGCAATATTGCAACGTTCTTTCGCAATCGCAATACAATCAAAAACACGTTGTTCTATTTCGGTAAGTTTTTCGTCGGTATTCAGCCAGTCGTAAGATTCTTTGGGATGAGACCGAAGAATAGAATAAACGTCGAAATTGTTGGTTTGGTTATTGGTTTTGGCGGAATCAGGAGCCGAAACAGTTAAACCACGCGGAGCAACCGCAACATAATTCCTCATACTAATTTCCGGCATCATCCGCATTACTTGCCGTTCATCGCTGCCCGAACCGTGTAACCACACCAAAAGCGGATAAGCATAACCCGGTTCGTAATGAATTGGCGAAAAAAGAACATGCGGATGAGATTGACTGGTGGTGTCGGCTTGATGCGAAACACGGGCAAAATCAAGTTCCAACGTCAATAATTCCGGTGCGTGTCGTGTTTGCCTTTCCGGTAATGTTTCCGCTAGCACGGGTTCTGACAAGGCGGAATCCGATGTTCGGGATGCCGAAAATAATGTTGTCGTGTTGAATTTGTTCGATATTGGCATGTTCATCTCGCGGTAAATATTAGGAATAAAATATCTTTACTATTTGAATACGAACAACACGAAATATACGGAATTTTTTTATCTTAATTCTTTTCTGTGTATTCCGTGTATTTTGTGTTCAATCTGTTAATTGACAAAAAGATCAAAAAACCAAAACGATGCGGTTTGTGTTATCCGATCAAAACCAAAAATTCCTAAAAATTTTCCTAAAATATTGCGTTAATCGTGACTATAGCCGATTTTGGGTTTGCGTGTCAAGATGAATTTTTGAGATTGATTGATAATCAACTATTATTTTACCGAAACGGCGTATTTTGTCTATATTGTATTTTATACCTAAATTATTTTATTTGTATAGACGTCAACACAATTTTTCCCAATATTCACAGATTGGCGTGTTTCATTTCATGAACTGCGTAACTGTGGATATTTATTTGTTGTTTATTCCGCTGGAATATTACCGTTGCCATAAGATTTTGTTTTGATGATGATTTTTTCTTTTCCGAGAATACCTACGCGATTGGTATTTCGATAGACGCTGGGCGGAACTCCAACAATTCGGTGGAACGCCTTAATAAAATAACTGCGATCAAATCCGGTTTGCTCACCAACATCGGCGACCGGCATTACCGTAGTTCGCAACAAAAATTTTGCCTGCTCAATACGCAACAACGTAATTTCTTGATCTACTGTTTTTCCAAACAATTTTTTATAACGTCGTTCGAGAGTTCGTTTTGAAATATGAAATTCCCGTGCTACTTCCGCGACAAGCAAACCACTTAGCGCGTGTTCTCGAATATACCGAGCAATCGCAACAATTTTCGGGTCATCCACCGCAATCACATCAGTTGATTGACGCATGACCAGACATTGCGGCGTAATTTTAATCGGCAACGTCTCTGGTAACAGTTGTTTTTTCGCCCGTTCTTTGGAATCACCGGAAGTCATCTTGGCGTCAAGAAGTTTTGCCGCGTTGTAACCGACAACAACAGAATTGGGATCAATACTTGATAACGTGGGCGTTAAAACGTTGCAAAGATGTTCGTCGTTATCAATGCCAAGCAATGCGATTTCATCAGGAATTACCAAACCGGATTTCATTGCGGCAGCGTGAACACGTTGGGCAATCGTATCGGCAGCACACCAAATTCCAATCGGTTTCGGCAATTTCGCGAGCCAACGCAAAAGCGGTTTTTCGTAAATTGGTTTCCATTCTGGAAATGCTTCCGCTTTTTCGCCGGATTGGGAGAGCAACGTAAAAGATTCAAAACCTTTTCGTAATAATGCCTTCGTAAAAGCATCTCCACGAGCTTGCCCCCACCACGTGTTGCCATAACTGTAATAGGCAAAATAACGCAAACCGCGTTCGATAAAATGTTCTGCTGCCATATTGCCGGCGACAACCGCATCCGATTGAACTTCACTGACGAAACGTTGACCATCACCCAGAAGTTCAACAATCGGAACGTTCAGTTTTCGCAGATGCAGCCCAAGCGGAGAACGACCTGTCCGGCAAATAATTCCATCTCCATGCCATTCTTTCAACCAGGTAGGAACAGTTGTTAAAATACCTTGTTCTTCATATTGAATCGTCCAACGTCCTCGTTCTTGAATGTAACGGGAGACACCTTCGATAATACCGCGACCATAAGCACGAGCCGACTCAATAACAAGAAGAACTTGTTTATTTTTAATCATTATTGATTGAAATCTGTGGAAAGATTGTAAAATTGGATTCGGTTTTCCGAAGGTTGTCAATACATATTTTGCCGAATACCAGCCGAAAAATATTCGAGATCGCCGAATTTTTCGACAAGCCAATTAACTTTGGCGTTTTCTTTTGCTTCTTGAAATGTTTTAGCGGTTGTGTCTATAAGTTTCAAGTCATAAACGTAATGATCCATTAGACCTGGTAACAGAGTTCGAAATTCTCTGGGAATTGCTTTTGATCGTCCTTTGTTGATATGCCCAATCAGGTTGGTGACACAACTATTGGTCAATGGATGATAAAATTCTGGTTTTTCCGCTAATCTATTTGTTCGTTGTAGAGCGTCCACGAACATTGCTCGAACTTCGTGCGGTTCAAATTTCAGCCGGTAAATGTGAACATCATTTTTATTGACATCGGTTCCGAGTCGAATCATATCGCGTTCATCGGCAAAGACATAAATGAGTTCAAATTGTCTTAAACCGGCGCCCAAAGGGTCATATTGTTCACCTTCTTCGTAGCGGGCTTCAATTGACATGCCAAGATGTCGCCCGTCCGCAAAACCAAAACTCGACTCAACATGTGCCAATCGCGGTATTCCACGAAACGGAACAACAACTAAATCAATTGTGCGAATATCGTTGAGATCGAATGTTGCGTTGTAATATCGTGTTGTGTATTGTTCTGCGGTTTCGTATTTTGAATACCGAATATTGTGTACTGTAACCCGATCACCGTTCCATTCTGCTGTTTGCAATACCGCATGATTTTGAGACCATTTCCGATCATTTGAAGGCGAAAGTTCTTTGACCAAATCTCGTCCTAGATTGAGCAAGGAGATTTTTTCCGGTGTTGTGGTGAGATTGGTCGGGGTGAGGTTGACGGTGGTTGAATTGGGAGTTTGTGGTTGCCGCGATAATGTCATCAACCGTTCATGATTCATTGCCGGTGGAGCATTTCGATTGGCAACGGATTCCTGAGTGTCGGCAACAAGCCGATAAGGGTTTGAGATAGAACGTTTTACCCGATAAGCATCCCAATTCCAGGGTTGGTATAATTCGGGGCTTGCAGTTGGACGAACTGCGGTGGAATGGTTTGTTGTTAGGGGAATTGTAGGGGTAATTGTATTTGATTGATTGCGAAGTTTCGGTGGTTTCGGCGATTGATGGGCAACCAGAGCAATTGGGTTGGATGGAGTGGTTGCCGAGGAATGTTCTGGCTTGGAGGGTTGCCGAACTGTCGGAATATTGACCGAATGCTGAATTGCCGGCGGTACCGGCGAACCAAGTAAACCAAGCGGATCATACCAATACGTCAAAAATGAATGGCGTTGTGGACGTTGTGGAATCTGTTGAGTTGCCCATTGTTGTTGCGGTTGCCATCGTGGTTGCGATTGTGGTTGTTTAATCGGTTGATACGTTGATTGTTGCCGGCATGACGACATCAATTGGGGTTGGGTTGGGTTTGTTCGGGCTTGGGGCGAGTTCGCTGGTGGAATAGACGAAGGCATCATCACACAACCGGAACTTCCAATAAAGAAGACCAAAATAATAACGACCCACATTTTAGACAACAAATAAGACATTTTTCTGAAAACCAACTCTTGACGAAAACAGATTCCGATTACGAACAAAGGCAAGGAATTTTAACAATCTCGGAAAAACAATTCAAGACCAAAATAAACACACAATTGATCATACAGAGGCAATCGTAGTCCCACGACCGTTTATATTATAGGTTACATTTTATCTTTTTATTGAATTTTACCGCTTAAGCGGCAAAATTCAATAAAAATACTCAAACAATATAAACATACAAGGGTCGAGTCGGCTAATCGCCGACGTGATGTTTCGGCGAAACATCACCCACCCTTTTAGAAATATCACCCACCTTTGAGATAACATCATCCACCTTATACCTTGTTTTTAAATACTTAAAGACAAGGAAACAATAAATTCAGGATAGTACCAAATCGGGCATGTTTTGTCATGTTAAGTTAGAGAAAAGGTCTATTGTTTGGGATTTGTGGGCAACACGTCTTATTTCGCGAAGCGATTTTTCCGTAAGAGGTGATGATAATGTTGTGCAAAACGATGAGCTTCATCGCGAACGTATTGCAGGAGTCGTAAGGCAAAGGAGTGACGACTTAGTCGGAGTGGTTCTTCTTGATTTTGAACGAAAATCTCTTCGTCGCGTTTTGCTAAAGACAGAACCAGTCCTGGTTGGAACGGCGTTCGCGACAACGCCGCAAGAACCGAATTGAGTTGTCCTTTACCGCCGTCGATTAGCAAAATGTCTGGGTGTGGATACTCTGTTTCTTCGTGGGAAAACCGGCGCATCACGACTTCCGACAGACTGGCAAAATCGTCAATTCCTTGAACCGTTTTAATTTTGTAACGTCGATAGCCGGCTTTGAACGGCAAACCGTCGATGAACCGGACTAAACTGGCAACCATATCCGTTCCGCCAAGATGAGCAATATCAATCCCTTCAATAGTTCGTGGAATTTGTTCTAGTTTGAAGATTTTTTTAAGACCTAAGACGCCGCGGCGTGGATCGATTGTGAATGCTTCCGGTTGGAGGTTGGTATCGATTTTGCCGCGTTGATCTAATGTTTCGAGGTGTTGAATTTGATCGCGGAGTTCTGCGGCGAGTTCATAATGTCGTTCTTTGGCAGCCTCGCGCATGTCAAACTGAAGATCGTTTAGCAATGATTTTTTGTGACCTTCGAGAAACCGAATGAGGCGGTTGATATTTTTCCGGTATTCTTCGGCGGTGATACGAAAATTGCATGGGGCGGAGCATTGATGAATTGAATACAAAAGGCAAGGGCGGAACCAACGCCAACGTTCATCGTTTGTCCGCAAATCGAGAGTGCAGGTGCGAAATTTGAAGATTTTTTGCAACGCCAGAACAGCTCCGCGCAAACCGGTTGAATTGGTGAACGGACCGAACAACCGAACACCATGTTCTTTTGGTGTTCGAGTTATTTCGACGCGGGGAAATGGTTCGCGAGTACGAATTTGAAGATAGGGAAAGGTTTTTGAATCTTTTAGATCGCGATTGTATTTTGGTTGAATATCTTTGATGAGCCGTGCTTCCAACAACAGAGCGTCAACTTCGCTTTCGGTTTCGATAAAATCAATGTCGTGAATTTCGGGAATGAGTGGGGCGGTTCGGGGATCTTCGAGGGCTGCTTTGTGAAAATAAGAGCTGACGCGGTTGCGTAAATCTTTTGCCTTGCCGATGTAAATGACACGTCCGGAGTTGTCTTTCATGAGATAGACGCCGGCGTGATGTGGGAAGATTCGGACTTTTTCCGCCACCGGCGAGTTGTCGCGTACACAATCCGAATCCTGCTTCGATAAATTATCCATGAACTTAATACAGAATGAATAATATTGCAAAAAACCGTTTCCGGTTGAGAGGTTGCGGTGATCGAAGAACAAGCTCGATTGTCTCGCGTGAACATTCTCCCGAATAATCGTAATTTTTAGAGGATTCTAAAAAGTTGGATTCTTTTTCGGCGAGGATTGATTGCCGTGCGATTTGCGAAATGGTTGGCGAAAAGTATTATGCGGTGGCGGGTTTATTGTTTTGATGATTTCGGCAAATAGTGTTATAAATTCGTTCAAATTCCGCGTGGTCGGCGAACGAGATCACCAATTTTCCTTTACCTTTTTCGTTTGATTGGGTTAATTTGACGTGTGCGCCGCCGAGTTGTTCGCGAAAATTTTGCTCTAGTTGAATGATTTGTTCATTTTGAGTGCTATTTTGTCGGCTGATGGGTTGTTTGTTGCCGTGTTGGTCAACGATATTCCAATTGTTGTCGGGGTTCTGTTTTTTGGCGTCGAGTTGTTCGCGGACATATCGTTCCGTTTCCCGAACGCTCCAAGATTCTAACTGAATTTGTTCGGCGGTTTCGATTTGTTCCCATTCTTCGAGGGGCAGTAATGCTCGGACGTGACCTTGTGTTAATTTTTCTTTTTGGACGGCATCTTGTAATTGTTGGGGTAAATCGAGGAGGCGTAATAGGTTGGTTACGGTGGAGCGGTCGAGTTCTAATCGTTTGGCTAATTCTTCATGTGTTCCGCCGTATGCTTCGAGGTAATTTGCGAATGAGACGGCTTTTTCAATGGCGTTAAGATCTTTACGTTGAATATTTTCTGTTAATGCGAGTTC
>JAIRTV010000035.1 GCA_031254675.1 Planctomycetaceae bacterium
TTAATCGCTCTTCTGTTACCGGCGGTTCAAGCGGCTCGTGAGGCTGCAAGGCGAATGCAATGTTCCAATCACTTGAAACAAATTGGGATTGGGATTCACAATTTTCACGATACCCGAAACGGTTTACCGCCACTCGGTTTAGGCTCGCGAAAATGGGATGAAGCACAACGAATCACAATATGGGGGCTTATTTTGCCCTTTGTCGAACAACAACCGTTGTACGATTATATTTGTGTGCCAAATTCCACGATTGGTAGCACGTCAACCATGGCAGCCGGTACAGTAAATGCGGCAGGAACCGACACGAAAACAAGCGGACATGGAGGAATTCATGCGAATTTCGGTAACCAATGGTTCAACGATATCGGTGAAGTTCAGCAAAATGCTTTTGGTTCCATTACCTTTTATAAATGTCCAACTCGGCGAAGCGGTGTTTCTATCTATACCAAAGGTACCACAGGAAATGACGTCGCCAACTCGGCTGACCGTAACGGACCACTTGGAGATTATGCCGCCGTCGTGTGTAGTAACCATACAAACGTACAATGGTGGGCACGAATTTTCGACCCGATTACTCATGCTCCCAATATTAATGGACCATTTCGCATTGCCAATATTATTTTAAGTTACGATATAAAATCATGGGAACCGCGTGATTCCATGGCGTGGTGGCAGGATGGTACCAGCAATCAGGTCATTGTTGGCGAAAAACACGTTCCGCTCGGTAAAGCCGGAGGCACAGAACCAGCTAATCTTTCTGGCGAATCTTCCTATTTATGTTTCGGGGGCGGTTGGTCTTCCATGGGAGGTATCCGACCAATTGTTTGTAGCCGTGACTCTTCTGGTGTGGACGCTATTGCTCCGCTTCGCAGACCGTCGGAGTTTGCCGATGCAACAAGCAATATTATTTTTCTTGATAGTAATCGTGCTTTGAGTTTCGGGAGTTGGCATGCCGGTATTTGTAACTTTTTACTCGGCGATGGTTCCGTCCGGTCTGTTGCAGTAACGACATCAACCGAAATTCTCGGAGCAATGGCTATTGTTAACGACGGGAAGACTGTTTCCTTGTCTCAATAAAAGAAAAATACTTATCTCAACATAACCACAACCAAAAGTAAATAATTTTTAGAGCGTATCTGGAAATTGGTCTGGAATCACACTTTTGTTTGGTATCCAGTGTGTCGGAAATAATTTGGTACTCTTCAACAAAAAAGCAGCCGCCAAGTTACTCCAAAACAGTTTCGGATACGCTCCAAGAAAAAAATTGCAGAATCTTGGGTGGGGGGATTGTCGAATCAATTCACTTGTGTATATTATCACACTCTTTCACCATGAAAATTAGAAAGTCAAAGATATTGAAGAGATCAAATTGGGTTGCAGAAGTTCGGAAGAATCGAAATTTTGTCTCCGATTCAAACGAATAAAATTTTTTTTGCAAAATGCCCTTTCTCCCCTTGACGAAAAATAGTGTCATGGTAAATTTACTGACTTCCTTGACCATATCAGATTCAATTTGTTGAATCATCATGGTCGTAAGGAATCAATCAAAGTTGTTTGGCAATTGGAATTAAGACAGAACCTGCGGAGAATGACCGTGACGGGAATTGGACAAGAAATAATTCGTATTCGGATGGAAGCGTTTGACCACGCTATACTTGATCAAAGTGCAGCCGATATTGTTGATACGGCAAAAAGGACAGGATCCGTTGTTCGCGGTCCGATTCCACTTCCAACCCGGATCGAACGGTACACCGTTTTATCCAGTCCCCACGTCGATAAAAAAGCCCGACAACAGTTCGAAATCCGAACTCATAAACGTGTTATCGACATCGTTCAGGCAACCGCCAAAACTATTGATGCTTTGAATAAATTGACACTGCCAGCCGGTGTTGATATTAAAATTAAGGCAACCGGAAAAAAATAAATATTCCAAAATAATAAAATAATACGAAATATCATTAAACGTTCAAAAATAATATCAACAAAATATTACAAAATACTATGGGAATCGGATTATTAGGACAAAAAATCGGATGTACACAGTTATACACGGAAACCGGCGAAGTTATTCCGGTTACGGTAATTCAAGCCGGTCCGTGCAATGTACTTCAATTACGTACTCAACAACGCGATGGGTACGAAGCAATTCAAATCGGGTTCAAAGATAAAAAACGTAATCGAGCTTCCCGAAGTGAACGCGGTCATGTTGCCTCTATCGAAAGTAAACGTAGAAAACAACGTGTCGCAGTTGGGCAAGAACCCGAAGCAAAAGCAAATTGCGAACCGAAAAAATTTATTCGCGAATTTCGTATGTCAGTAGATGGTTTTACTGTTGGGCAAGAATTAACAGTTGACGTGTTTGAACAAGTTCATGCTGTTGATGTTACGGCAATCAGTAAAGGTTGTGGTTACGCCGGTGTGATGAAACGGCATAATTTTTCCGGTCAACGAGCTTCGCATGGTGTTAAAAAATGTCATCGTCATCTTGGAAGTTCCGGTTGCAGCGCATTTCCCAGTCGCACGCAAAAAGGAAAACGAATGCCCGGACAATACGGTGCTGATCAAGTAACAGTCCGAAACCAAAAAGTTGTTCTCATTGACAAAAAAAATAATTTGTTAGTCATTCGTGGTGCTGTACCAGGTCCCAAAGGCGGTTATGTTCGGATATGTCCAACCAACATCTTGCCCGCCCCCAAAAATAACCCTTGGAAACTAACCTTAAAAATTGCCGAATAACTTCGGCTCAATCACCAGAATAACAAAACAAGATACAAAAAAACGTAGGAATTGTTGAACCAATATTAGGCTTATTACTATGGCTAACGTCGAATTACCAATTTTTGATAAATCGGGAAAGGAAATCGATAAATTGATTGTCGATCCGAATACGATTGCTTCACGCATTAGTTCGCAACTTCTGCACGACGCTGTTGTTATGTATCAGTCCAATCTGCGTCAAGGTTCCGCAAAATCAAAAACCCGCGCTGAAGTTGCCGGACATAAAAAGAAAATGTATCGACAAAAAGGAACCGGTAACGCCCGCGCAGGACATCGACGAAGCGGCGTTCGACGTGGCGGTGGTCATATCTTTGCAAAACAACCCCGCGATTGGTTTTACCGATTACCACGAAAAGCTCTTCAAGTTGCAACAAGAATGGCGGTCGCCTCGAAAATAAATGATTCGCAAATTACATTGATTGACGCTCTTTCGATTGATACGCCAAAAACAAAAGAAATGACAACCGTTCTTAATGTACTCAAAATTAAAGAAACCGTTCTTGTTGCTATCGAATCTTACGACATCAATCTGTATAAAAGTTTCCGAAATATTGACGGTGTGCGAATTCTTCCCGTTTCGGAACTCAATGCCTACGAAATTCTTAAACCAAAACGGGTTTTATTTACCAAAGCGGCTTTTGAAAAGTTTGTAGCGAATATTCCTGCAAAATCCCCAAACTAATTGAAACATAATATTACAAAAAATCGAATAAAACAAATCCAATATTATTGTATTCCAAAACGAATGGAGGCTTATTATGCCTAAAAATAATATAACAAAAACAAAATTAGAACTTGAACCCTATCAGATTGTTCTTCGTCCTCTTGTGACGGAGAAAGGTTATCATCGCGCTGAACATCAAAATACTTATTACTTTGAAGTACATCAATTAGCGAATAAAAAACAAATCAAAGACGCTATCGAATATTTGTTTGAAGTCGTTGTGATTGATGTCCGAACGCAAAGTCGTAAAGGGAAACCGGTTAAAACTCGTTACCACAAAAACGTAAAACGGCACGATTGGAAAAAAGCAATCGTCAAACTTCACCCCGAAAGCAAAATCAATTACTTTTAATCAACGATCAATTGTTGATAAACCGAAATATTTTTTGGGTTTCAAAAAATTGAACGAGTCGTTACTATGGGCGTTAAAAAATACAAAGCAAATCATGCCGGTCGTCGGAATATGAGCGTTAGTGACTTCAAAGAACTAACGAAAGGTTCCAAAGCGGAAAAAAGTCTTTTAAGACCAAAACGACGGACAAACGGACGTAACAATCAAGGTATTATTACGGTTCGTCACCGCGGCGGCGGTCATAAAAAACAATTTCGGCTAATTGATTTTCGTCGCAATAAAGATGGTGTTGCCGCCGTTGTTAATTCCATTCAATATGATCCAAACCGTACCGCACGTATTGCGTTGTTGTATTATGTTGACGGAGAAAAACGTTACATTTTGGCACCCGAAGGACTGAAAGAAGGCGATAAATTGATGAGTGGTTCCGGTGCGCCGCCGATTGTCGGTAATTGTCTTCCACTTACAGAAATTCCGCTTGGTGCGGAAATTCATAATATTGAATTGCAACCGAAAAAAGGCGCAGCATTATGTCGTTCCGCTGGTGCGAAAGCGACATTGGTTGCACGCGATATCGAAAGCGGTTGGGCGCAAATCAATATGCCGAGCGGTGAAATTCGTCGTGTTCCGGTTAATTGCCGTGCTGTGATCGGTGTAGTTGGTAACATCGACCACATGAATATTATGATTGGTAAGGCTGGACGAAGTCGTTGGATGGGACGCCGCCCTCATGTACGGGGAACGGCAATGAATCCTATCGACCATCCACATGGCGGCGGTGAAGGTCGAACAAAAGGTGGACGACATCCAGTTACTCCAACCGGAAAACCAACCAAAGGAACTTCCACCCGGAAAAAACGAAAACCTTCAAATAAAGCAATTCTCCGACGAAGAAAAAGTCGGCGTTACGGTATTTTGAAATTATCGTGATTGGGTTATCGAATATAATATAGATACAATTTATATAATATTGGATACGATATCAAAAAGTTTTTGTCCCCCTCCCTGACATTGTTATAATTTCTTGTAGAATTTCGAGACTGGAAAATGAGCAGATCAATTAAAAAAGGACCGTTCGTTAATCCTAAGTTGTATGCCAAAGTTGAAAAACTGGACGCAACCGGAAAAAAAGAACCTATCAAAACTTGGGCACGTGCTTGTACGATTGTTCCTGAATTTGTGGGTCATACGTTTCTGGTACATAATGGAAAAGTTTTCAACAAAGTTTTTGTGACAGAAGAAATGGTTGGTCATAAACTCGGAGAATTTTCAATGACCAGAATTTTTCGAGGACACGGCGGAAAAGGCGGTAAAAAATAGTAACCATTTTGAGTTCATTGTACCGTTAATTTCGTACAAATATTGGAATTTCGACACAGTAATTGAGGTGAAATCATGCCGAAAGATAAAACATATCAAGCAAAACTCCGTTACACCGCAATGAGTGCGCGGAAAATTAGACCGTATGCCGATCTTGTTCGCGGTAAATTTGCTGACGTAGCCCTTGAAATTTTGTCTTGTTATCCGAGTCGCGGTGCCAGATTGATTGAAGATGTGATCAGAAGTGCTGTTGCCAACGCTGTCCATTTGCATGCGGTTAATATTTCCGATCTCGAAGTTATTGAAATTCGCATTGATGGAGGTCCGATGGCGCGACGTTTTCGTCCAAAATCACGCGGTGCGTCGAGTATTTATTTGAAGCGGTCAGCGCATATCACTGTTGTTGTCGGTTAACCCAATATGGTTTTAACCAAACAAAAAATCATTGCTGTTTGTTTTTTTATTCCATAAAACACGTTTACGTTTAGAATCGTTTGAAACTGAAACTCAGTAGAACCAGAGAATTATCATGGGTCAAAAAGTGAATCCGGTTGCATTCCGTACCGGAATTATGGAAGATTGGAAGAGTCGTTGGTACGCATCCAAAAAAGAATTTGCTGAACTTCTTGTTGAAGACAAGAATATTCGTGATTTTATTAAGAAGCGCAAAGACCCAAGCGATTCCAGACAAGAAAAACCGATGTACCCTGCGATTTCTAAAATTGAAATCGAGCGGACACGAGATGAAGTTCGAGTGATCCTTCATTCTGCTAAACCTGGTGTGATGATCGGACGACGCGGTGAAAAAGTCGAAGAACTTCAAAATGATCTCCAAAAAATTACCGGACGACGTATCAATTTGATCATTGAAGAAATTGTTCGTCCTGATATTGTTGCTCAGTTAATTGCCGAAGACATTGGCGAACAGCTTGTAAAACGAGTTGGTTTTCGCCGGACAATGAAACGGGCAATGGAACAGGCAATGGAATCCGGTGCCAAAGGGATCAAGATTCAACTTTCGGGTCGATTGGGCGGTGCAGAAATGGCACGTTGCGAAAAACAAATTGCCGGTTCCATTCCGCTTTCAACACTCCGAGCCAAAATCGATTATGGTTTTCATGAAGCAAAAATTGCACAAGGTCATATCGGTATTCAGGTTTGGATTAATCAAGGTGAATATAGTGAGGTAGATAACAATGGCGCGAATGCCCAAACGAGTCAAACATCGAAAAATCCAAAGAGGTCGTATAAAAGGTGAAGCGACACGCGGAAACGATGTTGTTTTCGGAGATTTCGGATTAC
>JAIRTV010000132.1 GCA_031254675.1 Planctomycetaceae bacterium
TAAACAGGGTCAAGTCGGCTATCGCCGACGCGACCTTTCGGCGAAAGGTCGCCCACCTTTTTAGAAACATCACCCACCTTTGAGGCGAGTCTAATGAACCGTTCGTGAGGACTCACGAAAGATTCAGAGCCTGTCCCAAATCGTTCAGAGCCGGAGCGGAATCATTTGCAAAAAGAACAATCATTCAAAATAACTTGAGCAACCATTTTCCCGATCTTCACGAATTGGTTGGCGGTTGCCGCAAGAACAGAATTCACAACACCGAATCACCCCACAAGAAAACCAAATAGAATTGTTGCCGTTTACAACAATTATGGATAGGACAAAATTTTATTGATTGTTTTGGTGTTGATTTAGAGATCGGTTGGAATTTCTTTGTTTGATTCTGTTTTGTTTGCATCTTCAACCGGTTTTGTTGTTTTTTCGGAGTTTTCGTTTTCGTTGTGGTTTGTTGAGTTGGCAGAACGACGTTGCAAAAACGCAAGATCGCGAAGCGTCCCCGTGCGAAAACGCGGAAGTTCAATCTTTTTTGCCGTACTTTCCGCCAAAGTGAAATTTTTCTGATCCATATAAATATAAACCGCCGCACGCAATAAACGATCCCGAAGGTGTAAGTCATCAATTCGGTTCGTAAACAGCACCGCCTCCGCAAGAAAGTTTTGCTCCAACAGAGAACGAACAACCCGATCTAATTCAGAATCACGAAGACGCCACTCAAAAATTGTTGTTTCCGCCGAATCCGAACCCTCAAGATAAGAATCCGAAATAAGCGTAAACATCAATCCGTAAACCTTCAACGTTGCCTCCGAATCATTCAACGATTGCAACGTCGGAACCAACGAAAGAAGAATCGAAATCGCTTCGCGTTTGTCCGCCAACTCGCAAGCTGTCTCTTCCGCATTTTTAACAAACGTCCGCGCACTCTGGAAACGCCCCACCTGAGCAAGCGCCTTCGCAAGAAACGATAAAGCATAACCACGTTGAGGAATATCGCCCACCTCGTTAATCCCATCAATCGCCTCCGCAATCAATTCATCAACCGATTCGGCAAGAGTCGGGTTCGACTCCCGATCAAAAAAAGGCAAACGATCAGAACGATTATTTTGAATTCGCCCCGTCTCCAACGTTATCTTACTTAAAATCAATTTGCCCAACAATTCCACTTTATCTTCCGGCGTTTCGATTCGACGGGAAATCGCTAAGGCTTCGTCAAAAACCCGAAATAAAAAATCCCGCACATCCGCCTCAGAATAATAAGGCAACACCGCCGCAAGAATCACCTCAAACGATTCCGCACGCGAAATAGGTTGGACGATTTTTTTCGCTACCGCGTAAGCCGCCTCCAAAAGCGACACGCGAATCGAACGATGCCAATCACCGTCTTCACCATAAGCCCTAAAAAGCAATATATGCTCCCGAACAAGTCGCGCCAGATTTTGCGATTGCAATTCCGCATTCCTCATCTTTTGCGCCGCCGTCACCGCAACTCCAAAAAGACCATTTTGAATCAGCAATTCACAACACCGCTGCAAGTCTTCGTCCGTTTGCAAGTTGTCAGGAAAAGGAATTTTCGCCGCAAGATAATGTTCTTCGCCGCCGCCTTGAGCAATTGCCGACAGATGTTGTAAGAGTTCGGCTTGGGTGTTGTCGGCAATAGCGGAAATCGTTTTCGCGGCTTCGTCAAAATGACCAATTCGCAACTGTTCCCGCGCAAGGAACACAAGATCAGGAACTTGAGACAAGGGCGGTTCAATATACCGAATCGTCGCCAACGCCTCATCAAAAAAACGCCCCACAATCTGCAAACGCGCCAACACCGAAAGATGATCCGGCGTAAAAAGAATAATCGGTTGTGTTGACGTTTCTTGCGCCGATGTCGCCGGAACCGCCGAAGGAAGTCCAACCTCTTTAAGAACCGAATGCGCCTCCGTAATACTACCAACCCCAAATAAACGTTCGCCGATTTTCAAAAGAGTTTGAATACGTGAGGTTGACTGTTTCTGGTCGCGACTTACCGCAGCGGCTTGCCGAAGAATTTGCACCGCCTCAGAATAACGCCCACACAACTGATAACATTGCGCCGTCATCAACCAAGCATGAATTTTCTGTTGGTTAAACGTATTCGTCAACGCCAACGATTCCATCTCTTTAACTCCAATAGAAATTGTCGGGTTTGGCGATTCCCAATCATCCAACACCGGATCAATATTCTGCTGCAAATGCGAAGGTCGTGGCGGCAAGTTCAAGGAAGCCCGAATGAGTTCTGATCTTGGGTTGTCGAGCTGCTGGAGAATCGGACGCCGAACCAAATCTTCAATCAACACCTGATCCGCAATACCCGCCCGAAACAACCGATATATCTCAGGATCACACATAACACGCGATTCGGAAAGCATTGTCAAAAGATCGATCTGATCTTCAAGCTCTTCCGAATCAACAATCTGTCTAATAATGTCGCCAACTATCTGACGCGCCATAACTGGTTCCGTCAACGCCTCCCAAGGTCCCTCAACCGGCGGCAAGAAAAAACTCGGCTCCACCGGAACCATTTTAGGCGGACGCGCAGCGTAAATCATAATCAGTTGATAAGCCCGAACTCGTTCCACCAAATTACGTATCTTCGAAACCGTGTTCATCGCATCAACCAACATCCCCACACGCGCTTGCTCTCCAGCAATCAAACGATAAGCACGCATACGTTGCTCCATCGTTGTCCGCAACGAAAATTCAATTTGTTTGCGAAAAAGATCACTCAACTTAACCGTGTCTTCCAAACAAGCTAACGTCGTAATAATTCCCAAAAAAGCAAGCTCATTGGTCGGAGTGTTCAACTTAATATCCGCCTCAATAACAATCCGATCATATTCCTGAACCGCAACACGCGCCGCAGAACGTTTCGACAACCTCACATACATCAAACTTTGAGATGCAATTATTCGGGTTCGTATTGAAGTTGCCAACGGGGTATCGCCAAGCTCTTTGATAATATCATCAATATTAATGTCAATATCATTTTTCGCCATCGTTATGGCAATATCGGCAATTGCCATCGTTCGGGCGTAAGTGGACGAAACCTTTTGCGCCGCCGCTAACGTGTTCATCAAAGAAAAATGGAGTTGCGAATGATCGGTTTTGTTGTTCGTGTTGCGGTGCGACTCAATATCCGCAAGAGTACGATCAACCCAATAAGTTTTTGAGTTGGGATCGAGTTGGGGATAGGTTGGCGGAACATAGGTTGCCTCCCGAAAATGCGGCAACAGAATCATACCGCCAATAACAGGAATCAACATCAAAACCATAACAACAATACCAATACGAAGTCGATAATAGAACAATGTTGTTCGGAACTCTTGTTCTGCTTTTTTTGTTTTATTTTCGTGATTCATCTTTCAACTCGGGAACATTGACCCAATAGAAACCGCCAAAACCAAACGTTACCAAAAAATATCAGCAAGCCCTTCTGTTGGAAGGACAAGACTTTCAAAACACAATGTCTTCAAAAGTTTTTTAAATCTAATGGCAAAACAAAACAATGTCAATCCGTATCCAATTGATTTGTCGAGAATCATCAAATCTTAAACCAAAGTTCCAATAGGAAATTTTTTTCCGGTTCTTATGGTATTTCAAATTAAGTCAATTTGAACATTTAGAATCTGCCCACAAAGGACTGATTTAGGAATTGGAAAGATAGTTTATTGATTCAATTCGTTTCAGTAAAATCTCTTAGAATGGGGTTGGTGCAAGAAGATGTTGAAGGTGAGATGATTTTCGTTTTCTATTTGGCAATCGTTTTTACAGATGGTTGCCAAGTTGTTCAGTAATACTCTCCAAATGATTGCTGTTATTTTATTTGCTGTTCGGATATTTCAGCAATTCAAGATCGAAGAGTTCGTCAAGACGACCCGTGTTGAGGAAATGTTCGGCAATCACCGTAACACAGAATACCCCACAACGTCGAGCCACAACACGATAATTGTCCTGATGTCTCGCAAGATTCCGCTTGTAATTCTCCAGCAACCCCAAATCAACATACAACTCCAACTCTTCCTCATTCTCACTATCCGTCAACCGACAATAACCCCGCTCCAACGGTTCGACATCCGCCTCCGCAAGTAATTGAACCAAAATAGTTACCGCAGAACCCTCCGCAACACGCGATATCAACAACGCCGGATCCGCATTAAAAAGAAAATCACTCACCAATATCCGTATTCCGTGCGGTTTCCATTCCGGCGGTTGTCGGAACAACGCCTCATTCGGAGAATTAGTCGCCGACAACTCAAACGATTCCCACTCCAACGGTGTTAAATGGGAACGGTCTAAAACACGACAACCATCATCGGTTAAAAAGACACGGAAAGAATATCGCGACTCCGCCGCCACCGACGAAAAAAAACCAGCCAACGCATAAGTCGCCTCACCCTTGCGACTACCAACAAGATTCATCGACCGAGAAACATCCAAAAGCAAATCAATATGAGGATAAACCTCTTCGCGAAAAAGTTTAACCGCAAGCCGGTCACCACGAGCATAAGCATTCCAGTCAATTCGCCGCAAATCATCACCCGGAAAATAATCCCGATGTTCCATAAATTCGAGACTACTCCCAACTCTCCGACTTAACTGCGCCCCCAACTCTCCAGACAATATTCGCCGCGGCTCCGAAAACATCACCCGACCACCAAGATCATAACCATACATCAAACTCTCAATATCCATCCACAACAAATTGGCTCGGAATCAACAGTTAAAGTTCGTAAACAAAGATAACCATCAGCCTAAGAATTAACACTGAAACAAAAAATACCAACAGATAATGTTTTGTTAATATTCGTTTTCTGTTGAGAGCGGTATATTGTACCGACATGAAGTAAGATTCTGCTGTTTTTCTCGTGCTTGTTGTTGGCTTTCCTGGCGAATCTTTTGGCTCAGCACCGCCGCATCATACCACGTAAAACTCAACTCAGGATTCGACGCATAACGACCCAAAATACGAAGCGTCTCCGCACGATGATTTTCGTTGTAAAGGAAAACATAACGTTCCTCGCC
>JAIRTV010000217.1 GCA_031254675.1 Planctomycetaceae bacterium
TAATTATTGTTCAAGACTCCGATGTAAAATTTTTGGAATTGATGAGAAGTTTGACATTTTCGGTGGTTTGGTGAAAACATTGAAACATTGCCAACCGGCAATGCGGCGGCGAAATACAAACCGGAATAGTTCAACACACTTGAGCGTGTCAATTCCGCTTGCACTCGACCAATCCAATAATTTTATTCCAAAGTTGGCGTAACAGGTTGGCAATGACGTTGTGCTTCGAGCGTTTCAAGTTCGAACGCGCCGTAGAAATCGGCGTTGTTGTCCAGCCAAAGAGCAATCGCCCGATATTCCGCCGGAGTTAACGAAACATCATAATGCCCCTGCTTCAACAATTTCCACAACGGTGAAGCGTTAGCGCCGAATTGTCCGGGAAAAGTTCGCGCTGTCGTGTATTGATTCCACGCACCGCCGTTAGACGGTAATGGATCCATCAATTCCGGCGACGCTTTTTGATACTTGCCTTTGTACACAAAAACATACGGACGCAATTTAATATACGATTCAAAAAAATGTGTTGTCAAATTTGAAACAGGTTTGCCGCGTCCCAACCGGAATGTTTTATCCGCGTCGGCTTCTTTTTCGTGACAGGACACACAATGCTTATCCCAAATTGATTGGACAAGCGTGGGATAATTGAACGGGTTGGAGCCGGACATTTCCGGTGTGATGGTTGACGCCGGTTTGCGGAATGCGGTTGGATAAACGGTTGGGCGGGCGGTACTACGTTGCCGTCCTTCGTGGCAACCGAGACACGTTAATGTTTCACCTGGTTTGATATATGTTGCGCTTCGCATCGTCTGAACCGCCACTCCTTCTTCGTCCAACGCCTGAAAATAAACCGGAACATTCACCGGCATTTCAAACCGAACACTACCATCCAACTCCACCGGAACTGTCCCCAACACTTTTCGTGCACCAGTCTCATTGCCGTAACCAATCCAAGGAACATTCGCATTCGGTGTCGTTTTCGGTAACACTTGAACAATTCGTAACTCTTTAATTTTCGTTCCATTGGGAAACGGACGATTGGTTTCGTAAATATTGGTAACACCAACAACTCCCGTATTGGGAAGATTTTCGTCCGTAACGGAATTTTTCAGTGCAGGCGGAAGTCCGACCAATGTTTGATGCGGAATAACCGGCGGAATCGTTCGCGATTTCATCGCAATCGGACTTTGGCAAGAAATTTTGGGATCACGATAAAGCAGGATTTTGTTACCAAATGAATCCAGTAGATAAATTCCGTAACTATTCGCATGTCCTTTGTTCATACCACTGAACGAATCATAAACAACAAGATAAAAATCTTCGCTGATTGGAAACGGTTGACCGTAATTCGCGGAATCAGGGCTATGCGTACGGTTTTCGACTTCGGGAAACGGTTGTTCCGGCGTAACACGACGCAACGGAGCCATCGGATCACCGCCTTCTTCATCATCGGGAACATTCGGATCAAGCAGAATAATTGAACCAAAATGTTGCGTGTGATGACCTTGTGCTGTTCCAATAAGTTTATGCGAGTTCGGAATCGGACGAAATGACGTTTCAAAATGCGGACGGGAACGTTCTTCCTCCGAATAATTTCCCTGAATCGCACGCGGATCACGTCCGTCAGGATACGTAATCCAAGGATGATGCGCTTGATTGAATCCACGATCAACATAATCCCAACGTGTATAAACAATCATTCCGTTACGATCAACCATCGGAGCCCATTCGTTGGTTTCGTGCGGACTCAACATCACAATATCGTTACCGTCCGGCAACATCGAATGAAGCGTGTAACTCGGACACGGTCGCGCATGACAACGACCAAAACCACCACGACGTTCCGAAATAAACACAATTCGCCCATTCGGTAAATAACACGGATCAAGATCATTCCAATGTCCATCAGTTAATTGAACAAGATTGGAACCATCGGTGTTGACTTCAAAAAGATGATAACAATTATTTTCCGTCCAAATATAAGAATGTCGCGGCTCCGAAGTATCGGCAGCCGCAAACAAAATCTTCGTCGCATCAAACGACAACGCCGGCGAAAGATAACCCCAATTTGTGTTCAGTATTTTCCCCTCAAGACGTTTTTCATTTTGAACAATACTGTTTTCAAGCAAATTTTTAACTCTCCGTTTTGCCGGATCAAAAGCATTTTCAAGAACAAAAAGTCCACCACCGGAAACAGCGTGAAAACCAAAAAATTGATCAACCATGTGATTTCCTTGTTTTTCCGGTTCAGGATTGTAATGTCGTTTAATAAACAGAATATTCGAAAAATCAAGCAATGGATTTTGCAACGCAATTCTTTCCCGTAACGCAACAATTTCCGTAAACAGTTTAAGTTGATCATTGGAATCCGTGTTAATTTGTTTCGCGGTTAATTGTTCAAGTTCTTTTGTTTCGTTTTCAAATTTTGGTGCATCGGGTAATGTTTTGAGAAATTCGAGTAACGATTTCGTTCGACGCAAAACAACATCAATCGGATTTTTGTCACTGGACAAAAACGTTGCTTCGGGGCGCAACGCTTGAGCAATACGTTTGGGATCAATCCCTTGTTGCAATTCCTGTTGAAGAGCAATATATTCACAAACGGTTTCGTTATTTCGTTCGATAATATTTCCATTAGCATCACGAAAATAAACAGTTGGCATAATGGTTTTAATATTGGTGAAACCGTTGTGTTCGTATTCGATTTTGGCGTCTGCCCAATCAGTATGGTCATGCGCGTAACCTTCGGGACCCGTTTCCGTAACAAGCCGGATTTGGCGATGATCGGCTTGAAACGGAATTTCGCAACGCTTTGCGGTTTGCCCGCCAACCATAAAACCGCTTCGCCAAACGAGTTGATTGTCGAGAAAGACGAGAAATTCAGCATGACCATTTTTGCCGACTTCGTCGTCAATTCCAACCATTGCCGTAAACTTCCCCTTGGATTGAGAGAGATTAAACATGATTTCACCAGGCGCATGGTGTCCAACACCGCGTTGAAATTTTTGTCCGGCAATAGAGAGCGAATTACCGTCCACCGATTTTTGCGACATCGTTTTCTTCCAACCACACGTTGTTTGCGATAAATCAAGTTGATCGAGAAATTTTTCTTCAGCAAAACCTTGTGAAAGAAAACCAAACAACACCAAAATAACTGTTGACAAAAATACAGTGTGTTTCATCACATCATTCCTTTAGTAAATAGAGTTGAAGTTTATATAGGGAACTTCTAAAAACCTTGTTTCTTAAAAATCTTGTCCTTGAAAAATAGAGACTTGCAAATATTTTTCGGGTAAAAAATTAGGTTTTTAGAAGTTCCTCATAACAATTTATACGTTATTTAACATTTTATAGTGAAACAGGATTAAAGATTTGATTATAACAAAACAGACTCAAATTTCTATCCACAATTATACATAACTTTCTATTTTCT
>JAIRTV010000014.1 GCA_031254675.1 Planctomycetaceae bacterium
CGTCCCGCAAATCAGGATTTCAATAAGCAATTGTCGGCTTTTTCCGCATTTTAGGGATATAAGTATTAGGTTTTACATTTTTCGGTCTCTTTTTCTCGCGATGAGCAAACCATGATAACTCCTAAATTTTCCAAAACTCTGCTAATTCTAGCAAGTTTTTTCCTCGTTGTTGCCCATGTCGCTGTCGCTATCGGAGCGTCGCCCAAAAATTCCGCCAACCGTTACGCAACACGTTCCACCGACTCAGAATTGCCGTCTCACGCCAACTCTCGTGTTGCCACCGCCGCCGGAGCACGTTACGCCTTACTCGTCGGCGTTAATGACTACGACAATAACGAAAACGAAAAACGCGCCAAAGCCACAAAACGCCCCTTCTTCAATCTCAAAAATCTACACTATTGTTGCAACGACATGATCGTGTTGCACGAAACGCTCATCAATACAAAATTCGCCGCACCGGAAAATATCGTCCTCCTTACAAGTAGTGCCGAAGAAGACGATAAAAAAGCAACAATTACCAATATCAATCGGGAATTAAAATGTCTCTTAGGGCGAACTCAACCACATGATACTGTTTTTATCGCTTTTGCCGGTCACGGATTGACTCTCCCTGATTATCGAGGCGACGAAAAAAGTGAACTGTATCTTTGCCCAATGGACGCCGAAATTATCTGCGACGCCCAAACCGGCAGATTCGATTGTCGCCAACTGCTCTCTCGCAAAAATCTGGAAATGGCTCTCAGAGAATGTCAAGCCAGTGTCAAAATTCTTGCCATGGACGCCTGCCGAAATCGTGACGTCCAAACACGTTCAATCGCCCAATCCGACTTGATGACAAAATTTGCACAAGATGAAATTGCGAAAATCAAGGAATTCCATCCCGAACCTGTTGAGGGATTGTTCCAACTCTTCAGTTGTGACGATGGTCAAACCGCCGCAGAAAGTGAAGAAAAAAAACACGGCGTCTATTCCTATTTTTTGATTGAAGGACTCAAAGGCGCCGCAAATAGTAATGGCGATCACCAGATTACCTTGTCGGAATTACAACGATACGTCAAACTTCAAACAACACGCCATGCAAAAGGCGTTCTGAGCCACGACCAAACCCCAAAAATTATTGCAATTGGTGATAGTACAGGTGACGATGTGATTCTTGCGTCTTGTACGCCGGCAGAAATTCCCAAACCGCAAATCTCTGATAACAATTCCCAAACCGCGTATCCCTCTTCAACCAGAACTACCAACAGTTACAATACGCCAAGTGGAAATAGTAACAGAAGTAAAGGAGGAAATAGCGGAAGCCGTCTTACACGTTAAAATTCGGCTTGCATAAAAAAGAAACAAAAACATGTCCCAAACGGTAACAATGGAAATTTCATGACCGTTTGGGATTTTTGTTTTTTTGTTTTCCGTTTAAAAAAAGATGTCTCAATTTCTATCCTTTTCGGAATAGATAAATAGAGTAATTTTTTTTCTCTTCTTTTTTCTGCCAATGATCATCATGACCTATCAATCTTTTTTTCAGACTCAAATCATAATAATCATTGTTTCGATACTTGTTTCGGATTCTGTTTTCAATACGGAAACAATTTTCGGTGCGGTTTCCGGTTCGGGAAATCGTTACGCTCTTCTTATCGGAGTGAATGAGTACGATAATTTCAGAAATGAAAAACGGGCAAAAGAAGCAAAACGTCCTTACTTTGAATTACAAAAACTGAACTATTGTTGCGTTGATATGATTGATCTTGGCAATGTTCTTGTTGCGAGTAAATTCGCCGCACGTGAAAATATTACCATTCTCACGAGTAATTCTGAAAATAACGAAACAAAATCAACTCTCACCAATATCAATCGTGAACTAAAATATCTTTTAAGCAAGTTACAACCCAATGATACCGTTTTTATTGCTTTTGCTGGACATGGTCTTTCGCTTCCTGATTATAAGGGCGATGAGAAAAGTGAACTCTATCTTTGTCCGATGGATGCCGAAGTTATTTGTAACCCCAAAACCGGCAAATTCGACAACCGCCAACTCATTGCCCGAAAACAGCTTGAAATTCAACTGGAAAACAGCAGAGCCAATGTTAAAATTCTTGTCATGGATGCTTGCCGAAACAATGGACTTCGCACACGGTCGCTTCAGTCGAATATGACCAAACCAATATTGAACGAAATTGATAAAATCAAAGATTTTGTATCGCCGAATATTGTACGAATTGCGGGGTTGTTCCAACTGTTTAGTTGTGGCACCGGCGAAACCGCAGCGGAAAGTCCTGAATTAAAGCACGGTATTTATTCCTATTTTATGATTGAAGGATTGAAAGGATTCGCCGATAGCAATGGTAACGGAATTATTACATTGGCGGAATTACAAAAATACGTGAAAGACAAAACTTTTGCTCATGCCAAAGGGGTGTTACATCATCAGCAGGCGCCGAAAATTACGACCAATGGAGATTGTACGGCGGAAGAAGTTCTTATTGCCGAATGTGCGCCGCGATCCGCCGTACCGGTAGCACCACAACCAAACCTCGTATCAACAGCACAACCTAATCAAGAAATTCCGTTGCCGCAATCTAATAACCAGACACCAAACATTTTGCCCAATGTCAATAACAATATCAATAATTACGCCGCTAATAATTATGCAAACAATTATAATTCACTGCAAAATCCTTCCAATACAAATTATAACAACTATCCTGTAAATAATTACGCGAACAATTACAATTTACCGCAAACTCCTTCCAATACAAACTACAATAATTACGCTGGAAATAATTTCGGCAATAATTACAACAGTAACTACAATAGTAATTACGGAAACAATTTCGGTGGAAATACTTACAGCGGTGGTAATTACGGTGGTGGTAATTATGGCGGTGGCGGTGGAAGTTACAGCGGTTCATCCGGTAACTCGTCCGTCGGCGGAAATAGTGGACATCGTAATACTCGTTAAAAAAAATAGAAAAACGATTTTTGTAATTATTAAATGAAATTTGCTGTATTTCCATCATGGACAAACGAAACAAATAAACATTATTACATCAAAACTAAAAAACATTACTGTTATTAACATTTTCCCTTCAATCTTTCAACACTAATATTAACCATGACAAGATTTCTCTCATTGACGACTATATTTGTTGCGTTATTTCCATTGACAACATTTGCCGAATCGGTTTCGTCCGGACGTCTTAATGTTATTATTATTGCTGCCTCTTATTTACAAAGCACAACACCGGAAATTACCAAACTGCCTTACACACAAAATGATGCAAAATTCATTCTTGAAGCGTTAAACCGGCAATCCGCCTCGACAGTGAAACATCGTTCCTTGCTGGAAGAATCCGAGAAGCAACCGACTAAAGCCAATATCGAAA
Source organism: Planctomycetaceae bacterium (assembly GCA_031254675.1). GTDB lineage: Bacteria > Planctomycetota > Planctomycetia > Pirellulales > Thermoguttaceae > WRKP01. The sequence continues at coordinate 3,384 of JAIRTV010000014.1, forward strand.
CTCTAATCGTACAATGGTTACGCGAATGCGAAGCAAACGATACGGTTCTTATTTTTTTCAGTGGTCATGGTATTGCTCGCGACGACAAAGGGCAAGTCAATGCTCTTGTTCCTTCTGATTTCGACGCCAATGATATTGCTGGTTCGTCGATTCCGGTTTCGTGGCTTCGTCGTCAGTTGGGGCAATGTGAAGCGAAAACGAAATTTTTGTTGCTTGATTGTTGTCATGCGGGAGGCGAAGGAATTTCGGATTCCGAACACAACGGCGTGATGAAACATGTTGCGCAACAAGACACGCTTGATGTTGTTACGATTGCGAGTTGCGGCTCGAACGAGAAAAGTCATTATTGGAAAGATCAACATCTTTCGTTGTTTAGTTATTATCTGGCGGAAGCCTTGCGCGGTGAAGCAGACGTAAATCATGATCAAAAAATTACAGCCAACGAATTGTATTCCTACATTCACGATCATGTACGGAAAACAGCGGAAAATCTCGGTTTTCAACAAAATCCTGTTAGAATTATTCGTTCCGGTGTTTCTGGTGATCCGGTTCTTGTTCGTCTTGGTCAACCGCTCCAAACATTGGATCAGTTACTGAAAGATATTGCACAAAAAATATCCGCAAGAATGCAAGAAAAAAATATTACGATGACCGGAACTCTTCCATTTCTTTCGCTCTCACAAAGCGAAACGATAACGGTTGGTCCTGCTGAATTTGGTCTTTTACCAGGTAATTGCACAGAAAAGTTGGAACAACATCTTTCCAGTTTCCTTCCGAATGGTTATATTTCTGTCCGTCATCAGATGATGACGTCAACTCTTGCCGAACACGGACTTCGTGTCGAAGAAGTTTATTCCGGCAAAATGGAACAGGCTATCGGAACAACAAAATTTGTCGATACGAAAAAGATTCGTTCTTTTATTGTTGGCAAAATTTCACGGACATCTCAAGAGGGAGTTGTCGAAATTTCGTGTGAGTTGACGGGATTGCCGAATATTACAGCGTTGGGAACATTCGCTGGTCGTGTTCAACTTTCTCAGGCGGAAATTGCCGAAATGGGACGTTCGATGCAAGCCCCGCAACCTGCTGTTGCAACAAATAAAATAACCGCGATTGCGTTACCTAATTCGGTTGATCCCGAATACCGACCACGTTTAACTGAAACAGAAAACAATAATTCTGTAACTTCTTCGACCACAATGTCCGTGTCAACAAATTCCGTAACGACAGATTCTTCTTTATCGCTTGTACCGTTTGATGCTTCAACGAGTTCCTTATTCCGTGTTACGATTGTTGTCAAACGCGGTAACAATTTTATCCCAGTCAAACCGATTCAACAGGAAAACCGAACTTATCTTCCGTTGGAACGAGGTGATGTTTACCGTATCCGAATTTATAATCCGACTTCTGAAACAGTGATGACTCGCGTTTTGGTTGATGGTTTGAATACGTTGCCGGAAAAAATCGAAGAGCCGGACAAAGTAAAATTTGTTGCCGTGACGACAACAGATTTAATGCAACATATTGAATCGCTTAAAAAAGTTGGTGCAATTATTGTTCAAAATACGGCACAAGAATTTTTTCGTGTTGCCGCTCCGTCGGGGTTGGATCGAGCCAGACCTTGGGTTGTCAGACCACACAAGGAAGTTGAGATTCCGGGATTTTTTCACAATGTCGGACTTCAGGGTGGTTACAAAGAATTTCGCGTAACAGAATCCTCTTTCTCTGTTGGCGGGCAAACGAATTTTATTGATCAACTTGGTCTTATTACGGTTGGATGTTTCACGGCAATTCCGAAAAATTTACCCGATGATTCCGTTCTTGAACGTCGTGTTGGTACGGGCATGGGTTATCGATATCGGCAAAATGTTGTGGTCAATGAAGATTTGATCATTGGCGGTCTGCTGGAAACACAACAATATTATTACGCTCCGCGAAAAGATATTGTGCCGAATATTTCCCATCCGTAAGATACTGAGTAAAAATTGTTTTCACGATTTTACAATTCTGTACCGATTTCTAATACGCTCCAGAACATCGACTATTACAAGAAAAAATATTGGTGATTTCCTTATGATTCAACTTAATTTTCGCCGTTAGATAATGTCGCCGGTATGAAGTTGGAGAAATAACGAAACCAATTTTGAACCGGCGGGAAGATCGTTCGCGAGTTGACCAAAGGAAGAACACCAAAACAGCAGGAAACAAAACAATCCCGAAAACACCTTGCCGGACTAGATTGACGTCAATGCCGACATGGGTAAAATAGGGAATCTTATTTTTACGGAACTTTTATACGATTACTTGTCACCGGAAACGGTTGGCTTATTGAAATCATGACACACAATATAACATTGATTACCGGTGACGGCGTTGGTCCCGAACTGGCAAACGCTGCACGGCAATGTATTGATGCAACCGGTGTTCGTATCAATTGGGATGTTCAGGAAGCGGGTATTGACGCCATGGAAAAATACGGAACACCATTGCCGGAATCGGTTTTGGAAAGTGTTCGTCGAACACGTTGTGCCTTGAAAGCCCCAATCACCACGCCGGTCGGAACCGGTTTTCGGAGTATTAACGTTCATCTGCGTCAAGAATTGGGATTATTCGCTTGTATTCGTCCCTGTAAATATTATTCCGGTGTTCGAACGTTGTACCATCAAATTCCCATTGATTTGGTTCTCTTTCGAGAAAATACGGAAGACCTTTACGCTGGTATCGAATTTGAAAAAGGAAACGAAAACACAAAATCTTTGATTGCAACAATCAACTCTTTGACCACTGGTCGGAAAATTGCGACTCCGTTTACAGAAACAGGAATTTCCATCAAACCAATCAGTGTTTCCGGTACCGAACAAATTGTTCGGGCAGCGTTTGAATACGCACGGGAAAATCAACGGAAAAAAGTGACCGCAGTTCACAAAGCCAATATTATGAAACACACAGACGGGCTTTTTCTCCGTGTGTCGCAACAAGTTGCCGAGAATTATCCTGATATTGCTTTTGAAAATCGAATTGTTGACAATATGTGTATGCAACTGGTTCAGAAGCCGGAATTGTATGATATTTTGGTTTTACCGAATTTGTACGGTGATATTTTGAGTGATCTTTGTGCGGGTTTGGTTGGAGGGCTTGGCGTTGCTCCGGGGGCGAATATTGGTCCCAACGGCGCCGTGTTCGAAGCAACCCATGGTTCCGCCCCCAAGTATAAAGGACAAAATAAAGTGAATCCTACGGCGTTGATTCTTTCTGGAATGTTGATGCTTCGGCATTTGAAAGAATTTGATGCCGCAACACGGCTTGAGCGAGCAGTTGCTGCGGTGATTGCTGAAGGTAAAAAGGTTACTTACGATATGAAAGCGGATCGCGATGATCCTTCTGCTGTTGGAACTCGTGAAATGACGGACGCAATTTGTCAAAAACTATAGCGAAAAGCAAAACAATTGGAAATGATGGACACCGCAACTGTAAAATATGAAAATCTCAAAGAATATTTGAGTCAATTTGATCGTCTTGTGATTGCGTTTTCTGGTGGAGTGGACTCAACATTTTTACTTTGGTCGGCTCGTTTGGTTCTGGAAAATCGAATTGTTGCCGTAACAGCGCGGTCATGCAGTTTTCCGCAACGCGAATTGGATGAAGCCTCGTGTTTTGTTCGTGAAAACGGGATTGAACATGTGATTGTTGATTCGGAAGAATTGGACATTGAAGGTTTTTCCAAAAATCCGATCAACCGATGTTATCTTTGCAAAACGGAACTTTTTACGAAAATTCGCAATATTGCGAATTCATACGATATTCGTTATATTGCGGAGGGTTCTAATGCTGATGACGAGGGCGATTATCGTCCGGGTTTTCAAGCTGTTTCGGAACTTGGTATTCTGAGTCCTCTCCGTCATGCCAAGTTGACCAAAAACGATATTCGGCAACTTTCCGCCGAACAAGGGTTGCCGACGTGGAACAAACAAAGTTTTGCTTGTCTTTCCTCGCGATTTCCTTATGGTGAAGCTATTACAAAAGAGCGTTTGACCATGATTGACCAAGCGGAACAATTTTTACTTGATTCTGGTTTTCGACAAGTTCGAGTTCGTTTTCATGGTAATTTAGCCCGTATTGAAACAGACAATGACGGATTTCAAAAATTATTCGAAAAAAATTTGCGGGAAACGATTTACAAACGGTTTAAGGAGATTGGTTTTGTTTATGTTTCTATTGATATTCTTGGCTATCGTACGGGGAGTATGAACGAATCGTTAAAAATTATCAACCAATAAAAGACAACGATTCAAGGAAATCAATTCTGGGAACGCTTCTTGTCCCTACTACAAACCTGCTCTCAACAATCCACCATTTCTAAAAGATCGCATTAACGCTCACGCACCTACATAAAATACGGTTACGAGGAATGATGGATCCCCTCATTCGGGCTCCCGAACAACTCATTCGGGCTCCCGAATAACTCATTCTGGCACCAGAACAACTCATTCTGGCACCAGAACAACTTAAAACAATCGCAAGAAAACTGAATATTTGTACTGTGTCAATTAATTTATTGAATTGCTCTTTAATTTTTTTTTAGAAATAGTTATACTCCGCACCGTCAATGAACGGACACTTTTCGAGAGCCTTTAGATAGTTTATACTTTAGTTAAATTGGTTCTACTTTAGTTTTGTGTTGTTCATATACAGAAAGGAGTCTAAGGATGTTGCGTGCTACTTATACCGATGACGATAAGAAATCTTTTCAGCATTT
>JAIRTV010000241.1 GCA_031254675.1 Planctomycetaceae bacterium
AAAGCGAGCCAAGATCTCACTGGGATGTCTGCGTTGGAACGTAGCCCAATATATCAGCGGGTCATCTTTGATTACGATACGAGAGGATCTGACACTGGAGGAGATACGGGAGACTTTGATATGGATATGGTTACGTATTCGGCTAACCGAACCAACGCCGGAACGAAACAGGAACGTTGTGAGGGATGGCTATTTGTACGTTGGGGATGTACAACCTATTCAGGGTATCTCACTCCCAACCAAAAAGATGCTGGCAATTACTGGGCAAAAACCGGCAGTAAAAAGATTGCATTTCTCGGAGCGCGAAGCCAGCACAGCGGCGGCGTCAATGTTTGCTATGGTGACGGTAGTGTTCACTTTGTAAGTGATAACGTTAGTCTTGGAATATGGCGAGGAATGTCAACCGTTGATGGCAGTGAAGCAACGTCATACTGATAAAACTAAAATGTATCAACCGGTGGGCGATCCCTTCGCTGAAGGGTCGCGCCGGTTGAGATTTCCTCGACACCAGAAAGTTTGCCCCGCCTCTCCGGTGTCCCTTCCCTCACCAAAGAAAAAAATCTGTCACAATCCAAAACAGACTCAATTGTTGCAACCTTTCGGCAAAAGATTCCAAAACTTAGTTTTACTATTTGCGGCGTCGGAACATAAAGAAATGTAAATCTTCATTTCAAAGATTTCGCAAACTCTTCTATTGTTTGGCTCTCAAGTACGTCGTATATCAACGATTCCAATGCAATCGGGTCAGACATTTGGCGAATTGCAATTTCGATGTGTTTTGGAATTTTTTTAAATTTCGCTCGCAACGCCACCAAAACCATCTCTTGTTTGCCTTCTGCTCTACCCCGTGCTTCACCTCGTGCTTCACCTCGTGCTTCACCTTGTGCTTCGAGTTTTTCCAAAAAAGTTAAGGACATTTTGGTACTCCTTTCTTTATAAATAGGTTTAATAACTTCATCAATTGTTTCCGGTGTTAACTCTTTTTTCTTGCTTTTGATCGCTTTATCCATGTACTGCAAAATCCGTTGAATCCAATAGCGGGTTTTCTCATCATCCCGAATTGCCGCCAAAGGTTCCAGAATTTGCTTGCGAACACCGTAAAGCGTTCCGTCGGTGGCGCGTTTCAGCAATTCAAGAATCACACGCAACAACGGAGCCGTACCAAATTCTTCGGGAGCCAACGCCGATAAATCAACCAAAATATAATCAAATTTCGGAATAAATTGCTTTGTTCCAACCACTTTCGCGATGTAATCATCCAACATCGGTTTGGTAATAATCGGTTTGGAACCATTGTGAAGAATAATCAACAACGGAGCCGGCAACACAAAATCAGGATGTTCTGGATTTTTGGATTCAGAGAAAAATTTGTTCCAAATCGCAATCAAATATTTGAGTAATTGAAAAGGCCAAGAACGTTTCCGTTCGCTTTTATGTTCAAAAACAAACACAACACCGGCAAGACCTTTGCCGCGTTTTAACGGAATCCAAAAAATAAGATCGGCGATTCGTTGCCGTCCTTCGGGACCAAAAAACTGAGTCGGCTCCAACCGAATACGTTTTAGGTCAAGTAATTTCAATAATTTACGACCTTCAAGCGTTTTACCGACATAAAGTTTTAGAAATTCAACAACGAGTTCGAGATTGGCGAACACCGCACGGACAAACTCATCATGAATATTGATGGGCGTGTTTTTATTTTGTTTGGAGTTTTTTGGGGTCTGTTGGGGAGATTTTTTCATTTTACATCAGGTTATCAACATGTCCGCGAAACAACGATAGGAACAACAATACTTTCATTTCCCGTAAAAATAATCATGCTCGTTATTTTCCAAATTTTTCAAACCGCTGTCAATCGGGGGTAAAAATGAAATTTTTGGCAATAATTGGGGCAATAATTTGGGTAATGATCGCGATAATACTTGCGTCTAAACGTAGTTTTCTACAATACCGAGCAGGCTGATTCGGTTTTGCAGAAGACGTTGGGCAATTGATCGAATATTGACCGACGGCAAACGTTTCATGTTGACAACCAGCAAAACACCGTCCGAACACATTTCACGCCAGAGAGCAACATGTTCGTTTAGCGGACTCTCCACCAAACTGCCGTTGTCAAGCAAAACGAAATCATAAGCGTCCCGAAATGATCCGACAACTTCCGCAAAAGATTGCGTTAATGATGGAGTTGTTTGGTCGTTGGAGTTGACTTCAATTGATGTTTCGCTCCACGGCAACAGTTCAAGCCGATCAGGAATCAACGTAATAATTTCATAAAATTCCGGATTGGTCGGCAAATGAAGTAGTTGCGGCAATTCTGGATTTTGCCGGTGAGCGTCCACCAAAAGAATACGGTAACCACGTTCCGCCAATTCCCGCGCCGCACAAAGAGCAAGTGTTGTGCAACCATCGCCAGGGTGAAAACTATTAAAACTGAAAACTCGTCGCTTTTGCTCTTTATGAATTTCGAGATGATCCGCCAGAAAACAGATCTGATCCGAAGCCGCCAACTCCAATGATTTCAGATGTTCTGGCCAATGAGATTGCCAAATCAATCGCCAAGTTCTTCTGTTCTCCGCAGAAGATCGAGGTTCCGCCGTCAACGATTCGCAACTCGGAAATAATAATGTATTCGGTTGGCTCTCCGCCAAAGTCGATTCTGCTAAAGTTGGTTTCGACAAAAGCGGTTCGTTCGTCAACGGCAATTCCGCTTCAATCGGTTTTGTTGTACCTTGTTGTTGGTTTGACAGAGAATCGTTTGGCGAAGAATCGTTCGACAAAGAATTTTTAGGCGAAGAATCTTTTGGAACGAAATCTCTTGGAATGGAATCTTTGGGAGCGGAATTTTTGAACAAAGAGCCTTTTAGCAAGGACTGTCGAACCGATTTACCGTGTCGCAACGACAATGGACGAAAACAATGTTTGGATTTAATCGGTCGAAAAGGAATTTCCAACCGAATCATTCGGATAATCGGTTGCGTTGTAACAGAGGACAACGCAGGCGATGTGTTTTTGGGCAAAAGGTTGGAGGAAACTGTCCATTCTGGAAAAGCTTCAAATAATTTGAGTGTTGTTTTTTCTTGATTGATTTGATAAAGCGGAGTTCGTGCGTTTGTGTTGAGTGGTTCGTTGTGTTCGGTTGCGGAAAAAATTTTATAGTTGCCGGTTTTGACCGAACGTGTTTCTTTCGACGAAAATTTGATCGGAGTGGAATGTTGTTGTTGCTGTAGTTGCAAAATTGACGGGGTTGCGGATGCCGGGTTCGTTTCGGAATCAACCGAAGAATTTGGCAATAAACTAATCAATGTCTCTTCAAAATATTCCGCCGAACTATCTTCCAACACCGAAGCAAAATCGTCAATTGGAGGTATTTCGGGTAATGGATCAAATTGAAGTGTTTTTTCAAAGGTTGCCATTGGGAATGAGATTTCGTCGTTATCAGAAAAAAGACGATAAACTCGTCCGCCTGACGAAATATACGCCGCTCCCCGAAGAATAGACGGCAACAAAACGGATTCTTCCGGTGTTTGGGTTTTATCAGAAGTAATCGAATCCGATTGCCTTTCGTCTTTCCGGCGAATCGGTTCTGGTATAACAGACATGTTTAGAACCTGTAACGTGAAAGGTCGCAAATCAAAACGAACCCGTTTTAATTCCACTCAAAATATAAAATAACTATAAATCAATCACCTTATTCTCTCGACGCAATTTTATCCGATCTTTTTATTCAATATTTTATTCGATACATCATCAACGCCCTTGATACAGTGTTAATAACAGTGTTAATACAAGCGACGATAAGGCGTTGGAGTATTACTTTGTTGATAGTAAGGGGTTGTTGATGTGGGCGGATAATAGGATGGTGGTGGGGCAGGATTGTTAGCCAAAGGAGCCGAAGGAGCATAAACGGAGTGATAGGGCGGTTGGGAATGCGTAGGTTGAGGAATGGGCGCGGTAACTTGTATTGGAATTGGTTGGGACATGGGCATACTCCCCACACCTCCCGCCGGCGGAATCATTCCATGCGGAATCGGTTGCGAAACTGTTCCCGGAATTGGCGCGATCGGTTGTATTGGAATTGGCATTGTTCCTGTCATTGGTACCGGAACAGGTTGCGGCGCAACTCCCTGCATCGGAATAGGTGTTGCAATATGATTCGCTGTTGGTACGCCCTGATAAGAAGGAGGTACAATCGGTTCCAATCGTCTATTCGGATCGTATTGTCCCTGTTGATTTTGTCCCGTTTGACCGTTATAAGTTGGCGGCGGGTAGGCTTGCGGTGGAATTGCTGAGGGAGTTGCCGATGGAATTGGCTGGATTGGTGCGGCAACCGGAGAAGTGTCTCGCCGATAACTCGTAAGATAATTTTGAGAAACAGGAGTATTAGGCTGCCAATAAACTGTTGCGACATGATCAGAACCAGGAACACTATTGACAGGAACACCATTAACAGGAACGCCATTGAAATGATTCGGCGAACCAGGTAAGACCGGCTGACTCGCAACAGATGAAGGAACCGGATTATTAACCGTGTTTGTTGTATTAACAATAGGCGTGTTTGTATTGTTGTTGTGATTGATAACCGTGTTTGCTGCTGTTTCCGGTTGAATCGGAACAATTGGTGTCATTGGCATGAGCGAGGTGGTTGCCGGATGAGGTTGCGGAGCAGCAGGGTAGGGCGTCGGAATAACAGGATTCGCGGGAGTTGCGGAAATTCCGCCCGTCTCCAACGTATTCGTCGAAGCTTCCAAACGACCCGGCGAATTCATCGTCCAAGGGGAATAATTATCCGTTGCGGAACGCTCCCAAGGGGAATTGACATTGTTTTGAGTATTGTCTTGATTACTTTTTTGATCGCTTTTGGCTTTTTCCGAAACTTTGGGAGATGTTGCGGCAACAGTTACCGCAGGAGCAGTTATTGCCGGCTTTTCAGGAGGGGAAACCGCCGCCGGTTTGGGTGTTGCGGGTTTTTCAGCAGGGGAAGCCGCCGGTTTGGGTGTTACGGGTTTTTCCGCAGGAGGAACAGCCGGTTTAGGTGTTGCCGATTTTTCCGCTTTTTCTGCAGGTGGAGCGGTTGGTTTGGGTGTTGCCGACGCAGAACTCTCAACCGATGTCGAAGTGTTCGACAAGGTCTCAACCTTTTGAGCAACATCATGATGAACCGATTCCTTTGTTTTTTTCTTATTGCTTTTATGAATCAGAACGCCTCCGCCTATCACAAAAACAAGAAGACAAATGATAATTAGGTTTCGGAAAACATTCTGTTTGCCAACGAATAAGGAGCGAAAAGTTTCGGAATGGAAATTGATTTTGGGCAGGGATTGTCCTATCCATTTCGGCAGAGACGAAACGGATACAAAACCGGAATAAATACGATTCAACCAATTTTCCGATTGTTGTTTTGATTTCATTGATTCGGAAATTGTTCGACATTCGCCGAGATCAGGCATCTGGGCAATAATTTTGCCCTCCAACAAATCATCAGGAAAAGAAACTGCGTGATCATTTGCGGTTTCCCAGTCATGAGTGAAAAATTTGGTGGCTTGATCGGCGTGCGATTTCCGCATCGACGATTCTTGTTCAAAATGATATTGGTTGTTCATATTCGTTTTCCATCCCAAAATACCCGATTTCTGGTCGTAGCGAACCGATATATCTACCTTCCTAGTTATCGACCAAAAAACGAACGGATCGCAATGATTTTCCCAATTTTTCTAAAAAAAGGGATTCAACTGATTCTGCTGATCGTATTGTTTTTCCTTCTTTTTGAGTATCTAAAACAAAGTAGAAGGTAGATGATGTTGCTTCAAAGGTAGGCAATGTTGACTCAAAGGTGGTAGGTGATGTTGTCTCAAAGGTGGGTGATGTTGCCCCAAAGGTGGGTGATGTTTCGCCGAAACATCACTGACCCTGTTTTCGGATAATAATTGTTGTTGCCGGGCGGGATTTGTAATTCAACCGAAAAAGACACGTAATATTGGTTTGTCGGTTGATTTGCGGGGTTGTTTGTTGTTTTCCGGTTCCGGCAATTCTATTGGCGGTTTTGTTTCGGCAGGCGGGTCATCAGGACGAGCATTGTTGTAAAACGAAGTTTCCGGCGAAAAAACACGTACATTGTTGATTCGGAAAATCGTTTCTTCTTCGCAAACAGATACATTAACCGCTTTCGTTTTCGCCGCGTAAAGCGATAACGCCATTAGCGGAAAATAAACCGAATAGTAATGGTACTTCAAATAGAACACAAGCGGAAATCCCGTTCCGGTAAATTCCGGCTCGAACCATGTTCCGTCATTGCGTTGTCTGTCCAGCAAGAACCGAATTCCACGATAAACTGCATGTTCGTTGATTTTTCCGGCGGCAATCAATCCCATAATTGCCCAGGCGGTTTGCGAAGCGGTTGGCGTGCCATGTCCGCCTAGCGACGGGTTTTGGTACGAATCCGGTGATTCGCCCCAACCGCCGCTTGGATGTTGGTGCGTTAGCAACCAGTTCGCACCGGCAACAATTGCCGGATCGTCCGCCGGAACTCCAACCGCCATCAAACCCGTCAACGCTTGCCATGTTCCGTAAATGTAGTTGACGCCCCAACGCCCAAACCAACTTCCATCCGCTTGCTGTTGTTTCCGCATGTACGCGACCACCCGATCAATCTCCACATTTTGACCCACCCGAAATCCAAGCCTGCCAAGCGATTCCATTACTCGCCCCGTCAAATCCGGCGTACTCGGATCAATCATGGCGTTGTGGTCGGCAAACGGAACTTTGCATAAAATTTCGTTGTTGTTTCCCCGATCAAACGCCGCCCAACCTCCATCTTTGTTTTGCATTGAAAGAAGCCAACGCAAACCACTCTCAAGCGCAGCCGTCGTGTCTGCAACATCCAACGTACTTTGTCGCGCATCGTCCAACGATTCAACACTCTCACAAACCGTCAACCGTAAATCAGGCGGCAAAATACCGGAAACCGGTTCTGTTGTTGTTCCGGCTTTTTCATCGTGTTCGCGAAGCGTCAACGGTTTGCGTTTGGAAATTTGCGGTGTGGATGCGGAAGGGAACGATGTTGTGGTTGGTGTTGTGGTTGTGGATTGAGTTGGCGGTGGTGTTGTTGTCCGTGCTTCGTCGAAACGCCCCGCAAGAACCATTAACGCCATCGCCGTATCATCGCAATCAGGATAAAACGCATTGTTGAACTCAAAACACCACGCTCCTCTTGGAAGCGGAATTTGTGATGCGGGACATTTTCCGTTTGTATCGCCGACTTTCCATGTTCCGGTTTTGCATGTTCCTTTAATATGCCTTGACCGAACCCAACGCACACCTTGGCGAACCGCCGGATGCGCCGCCGTCAATCCGCCAAGCATTAACGCCTTCAACGTCAACACCGTATCCCAAACCGGCGATTTACAAGGTTGAATCCGTACACTACCGCGTTTTTCGTTTTTGATGACCAGATCGTTTAATTGTTTGCGGAAGTACAGAATCTCTTGCGAATCATCGGCGTAACCCAATGTTTTGAACGCAATCCATGCCCAAACGATTGGCGGATAAATAGCGCCGGGACCGTCGCTTTCTTTGCAATGTTCCAACGTCCATTGTTTGGCTTTTTCGATGCTGTATTGGCGTAATGGCGTGAGACCGAACCGGCGGCACACCCACATGGCGGAATTGCAAAATCGAAAGAAACTGTCCCAAGATAAGGGGTTGCGTGAAATTGTTTTACCTGGAGCGGTAAGTGGTTGCCATTGTGAGGGATTTTTGACGAAAATTTCACGAATCCCTTTTTCCGGCGGCAATTCCCGAACCGGAGACAACGCCGAAACAATCGACAACGGCACGAAAATTGTTCGCGACCACGCGCTCATGGCGTAAATATTGATTGGAAACCATTTCGGCAATAACATCATTTGCGGTGGAACTGCCGGACAAACACAATGAGGAATTTGTCCCAAAATAGCAAGATAAAATCGCGTGAAACTATTAACTTTGTCAACGCCGCCAAGCTCTAATGCTCGAACTCTTGCGTGTTGCATTATTTCTGATGCCGGATCGTAACCGGTTAATTTTAGAGCGAAATAAGCTTTGACGGTATTATTGACATCGGATATTCCGCCGGTGTACATTCCCCAGCCGCCGTCTGCGAGTTGGGTATCGACTAATTGGACAGCGCATGCTTTTGCTAATTCGGAATTTTCTTCGCCGAGAAACGCGAGAAGCAAAATGGTTTCGCTTTGAAGTAGGGCGTCGCCTTCGAGTTCGGCGACCCAATAGCCGTTGGGATGTTGGTGATTGAAGAAGAATTGGCGTGTTGCGGCGATACTGCGACGCAATTCTTGTGAGAAAATCTCATTGGTTTCGGGGGTTGGCTGCAACATTTCCCGCGACGGACAAACACAATCCGCAAACGTATTGCTACGATTCATGTTGTAGAGATAAGGATCCATGTATTCTCTTCCTTGAGTATGGAGCGGACAAACCGCAATATTTAAACATCACCGGAACAGTATAACCCAAACCTCAAAAACAGACAAGACGAATTTTTAAGAAGAAGTGATGTGGGGTTTGAGATAGGGGGTTGTGGGGTATTCGGTGGACGATGTTTCACCAACAAGAAGATAGACCGTCTTTCAGCAAACAAAATGGAAAGGTTTTGGAGTACACTCCAACGGTTTCGGAGTGCACTCCAGCGGTTTCGGAGTACGCTCCAGCGGTTTCGGAGTACGCTCCAACGGTTTCGGAGTACACTCCAACGGTTTCGGAGTACGCTCCAACGGTTTCGGAGTACGCTCCAACGACGCCGGAGTACGCTCCAACGGTTTCGGAGTACGCTCCAACGGTTTCGGAGTACACTCCAACGGCTTCGGAGTACGCTCCAGCGGCGCCGGAGTACACTCCAACGGTTTCGGAGTACGCTCCAACGGTTTCGGAGTACGCTCCAGCGGCTTCGGAGTACGCTCCAACGGCTTCGTTTGGCTTAACATTGTCTTCGTTTGGCTTAACATTGTCTTCGTTTGGCTTAACATTGGTCTCGTTTGGCTTAACATTGTCTTCGTTTGGCTTAACATTGGTCTCGTTTGGCTTAACATTGTCTTCGTTTGACTTAACATTGGTCTCGTTTGGCTTAACATTGTCTTCGTTTGGTTTAACATTGGTCTCGTTTGACTTCACATTGGCGGAGTCAACCTTTCTTTTCAGGTGGGCAACTTTCCTTTTTAGGTGGGCAACCTTTCGCCGAAAGGTTGCATTGCCGCAAGGCAATTCTGACCTTGTTTTCGGCTGGCAATCAAATTCCGAACCGTTTGGCAATCCAAATTCTTGTCCGTAAACAGGGGCTAGTCGGCTATCGCCGACGTGATGTTTCGGCGAAACATCACCCACCTTTGAGACAACATCACCCACCTTTGAGACAACTTTCGGCAAACAAGGTGGGCAACCTTTCTTCGGGAAGGGTTAAAGAAAAATCTGATGTTGCCGAATTGTTAGGGGCAGCTTATTTTTTGGAAAAAGTCAGCCGAATATCTTGCAATATTCTCAAAATAATCTATAAATCATATTATACGCCTCGAATTTGAAAATTCGATTTCTATTGTTTGAGAGAGCGGTGATTTGTTGGATTTTGTATGTGGGAACGCTTGGCAATTTGTTTCCGCAAAACACAACTCTATAAAATACCCCGACAATAACAAATTTGGAAATCCGTGTTTTGGGGCGTCCCCACCAAATTGTCAACAGTATCGCCAACAATCCCGTTTCCGAAAATCATTTGGCGAAAACTATTTTTTTACATTGGAGAATATAATGAAAATCTTCAAAGGAATTCAATCCAAAATTTTGGTTCCGGTCATTTTTATGACTTGTTTGCTTGTTGGAGTGACCCTTTACACCAGTACAATAAAATTCCAAAATTTTGTCCAACAGAGCGTGGATGAAAGTATTCTGACGACCGGACGCGAGATCAAAAAAGAAATCTCCATGCTTCGCGATTTGACATTGGAACAAACCAAAGCATTGTCGTATAGAGAAAATATGCTTGCCGCAGTCAAAAATAAAGATCGCGATGCAATTTTCAAAATTTTCGACGATTACGAATCCTCGAAAAAATGTGAATTTTTCACGATTATCGAACCGGACGGCACCGTGTTGGCTCGAACCGCCAACCGCCAGAAATATGGAGACAAACTCGGACAAACAGAAAGTATTAAATATGCATTAGAACAGAAAAAAGCCGGCGTCTTTTTTGAAAGTACACCAACTATTCCGCTTTCTATTCGTGGAGCGGCGCCCATTTTGGATGCGGAAGGAACATTGCTCGGTGTTCTCTCCAGCGGTTTTCGAATCGATACCGAAGCATGGGTCAAACATGTTCAAGATGAATTCGGCGTCGAAAATTCAATATTCGTGGGGCATACTTGCCACGTAACAACATTGTCAAAATCAGACGGAACATCAGCCGTCGAAACACAAATCATCACCCCAGAAATTACAAAAGCAATTTTTGAAGCCAAAAAAGAATTTTTTGGCGAATCAATTGTTTTGGGGCAACCCATGAAAGTGTTTTATTATCCTTTTTCTTCGGAAAGCGGTAAAATTCTTGGTATTCTTTTCGCGGGATTTCCAATTGCCCATCATGCGTCAATCATCCAAAACAATATTTGGAGTAATCTTATGATTGCGTTGATTGGGTTGATTTTCTTTGTTCTGTTGCTTTGGTTTATTATTCGTCATATTGTGGGACCGATTCGCCAAATGACAACCGCAGCTCAATGTCTAGCGGAAGGCGGTTTGGAGATGGGGTTGAATGTTCGCACGGGTGATGAGTTGGAGATTTTGGCAGGGGCGTTCCAACAAGTTGCCTCTTCGCTCAGCGAAAAAACCGAAGTCGCGTTGACGATTTCCAAAGGCGATCTTCGTGTTTGGGTTCCGCTCAATTCTGTTCAGGATACACTTGGGCATGCTTTGATTGAGATGCGTTATAGTTTTTATGATTCAATCAGGGATTTGAAAACAGTCGCAGGCGCAATAAGCACCGAAGGAGACCTTTTAACCCAAACAAATCGACGTCTTGTCGCGAACACAAATGAGAGTGCGTCTCAGTTGAAGGATGTTTCGAGTTCGATTAGCCGGGTAAACACGCAAACACGTCAAACCGCCGACAACGCTCGCAATGCCGAAATGCTTGCCAACCAAGCACACACAGGAACAACCGAAGGACAAAACAAAATGAATCGGATGGTCGATTCAATGAACGGTATTACGAAAAGTTCGGAGGAGATTAAAAAGATTATTCGGGTGATTGATGATATTGCGTTCCAGACGAACTTGTTGGCGCTGAATGCGGCAGTGGAAGCGGCTCGAGCAGGGCAACACGGTAAAGGTTTTGCGGTTGTGGCGGAAGAGGTTCGTAGTCTTGCCGCACGCAGCGCGAAAGCAGCAAAAGAAACAGCAGGACTGATCGAAGAGTCAATTCATCAAGTTAATATCGGAAGTCGTGTCGCCAGTGAAACCTCCGAATCTCTCAACTCCATTGCGGCTCAAGTAAATCAAGTCAATGAAATTATTGCCAAAATCAGTCATGAAGCCGAAGAACAAACACATAGTCTTGACGATGTTAATTCGGCGGTTTCCCAACTAAGCAATACGGCAGACGAAAACGCGGTTGTGGTTACGGAAGCCGCGGATGCGGTGACGTCGATTGCAACAACTGCCCAAAACCTCAACGCCATCATCAAACACTTCAAAGTCAATGAAGACGGCAAGGTCTCAAAACCGACGGATTGGGACAAAAATCATGTGTTGCCTTCCCCAAAAAAATCACCTTCTTAGATCAAGTGAGCCATTGTTATTCTTCACCGTTATTCTTCACCGGGCAACCTTTCGCCGAAGGATTTCCATTCGCGATCGTGTTGCCGTTGGGGCTAATTCCACCAAATAACTATAGCCATCCCATTTCTATTCTCCTTCGTAATAAACCAATAAGGCTGGGAAAATTTTCGGGTGGGGGTTGTGTGAGGAGTTAAATACAGTATAAATAAACGAATTACAGTTGATCTCGCAAAGATTAACTCTCAATCAATACTTAACCTCAAAATGAACAGTGTGACGCAGTTGTCCACTGGATCAGGTTTTTCTAAATGTTCAAGGAGATATGAAAACATGAGTCAACAGAGAATTGATGTCAAGAAAGTCGCCGATATTACTATTGCGACAAGCCGTGATATGAAACTTAACGACGATCTTGTCATTCAGGAATGGGGAGAGCAACTCCTTGCCCTGTTAGAAGATCACGCCTGTCGAAAACTATTGGTCAACTTCGAACGAGTTCTGTTTATGTCCAGCTCCGCACTACGCGCTTTAATCACCCTCAACAAAAAAGCAAAAGAAGTTAAAGCAACCCTGTTGCTCTGCGGAATCGACGACAATATCATGGAAGCCTTTCGAATCACTCGACTCGATAACGTCTTTCAAATCAAAAGAAATGAAGATGAAGGAGTACGCACCTTTACAGTTGTTACGGATAAATAGAAGAAATCTATCAATATTGTTAATATTGTCAATTACTTTCATAAAAACTGGTGACGTGGTGATACCACTGTCGTCACCGGAAAAAATATTTCGGCTACTAGGTTTTGGAGTGTAATACATGGATTCGGACGCCCAAGTATGGAACTGGTCGAAAGATTGTTCTTTTCCAAGCAACATGAATATTGCCCACGATCTGATCGATCAGGTAATGGAACAAATCAAATTGAGTCAGTGGAACAATAAAGAAAAATTCGCCGTCAATATGGCGCTGGAAGAAGCTCTCGTCAATGCAATTCAGCACGGCAACGGTTCTGATCCGACAAAACAAGTCCATTTTTCTTGCCGGCTAAACGGTCAACGAATTTATGTTCGCGTCGAAGACGAAGGTTCCGGTTTCAACCCCAACGAAGTCCCCGATCCAACTGATCCAGAACATATTATGATTGCCTCAGGACGCGGTGTTCTGCTTATCAAAAGTTTCGTTTCACGCATCCAATGGAACGAAAAAGGAAATGTTCTCGAATTCGAAAAAGAACGCGAATCCTAAAAATATCAACCCAAAATCTTAAACCCAAATCTCGAGCAATTCTACGCCTCCTCCGTCCAAAAGAACTCTCACGGAGCAAACACAATACAAACCGGTCGAGAAATATTGATTCTTGATTGAGTGGGACTTAACATTCCGTTGTCGGGATGAACAGCGAAAACGTCAATATTATTTGTTTCCATATTGCAAGAAAGCAGGAAACGTCCAGACGGATCCAACATAAAAAAACGAGGATGTTTTCCACCACTCGAAATATTCTGAATACGTGAGAGTTGACCATTTTTCGGTTCGACAGCAAAAACCGCAATAGAATCATCACCACGATTGGAAACATACAAAAATCGACCCGAAGAATCCAATTCTATCTCGGCGGTCGAATTATTGGGAACACTCGCGTCTTCCGGTAATGTTGAAATTTCCTGAACAAGCGTTTTGTCCTTCATGTTAAACACACAAACGGTTGAGCTTAATTCGTTGTTGACGTAGGTGAAGCGTTGATCTTTCGAGACGACACAATGCCGCGGTCCACGACCAGGCGGAAGAATTAAACTCGACTGATTGGTTAATGTTGCTGTTTTCATATCAATATGGTAATACAAAATCCGATCAATTCCCAAATCCGGCACAGCAACCGTTTTATTTTTTGCATCAAAATAAACAGCGTGAGGGTGAGGTGTTTTCTGACGAGCGGAATTTGGTCCATTCCCGATATGCGGATAATTCGTTGCAAGATCGCCAATTTTTCCGTCGGCAAAAATAGGAAACGAAACGATATTGCCTGATGTGTAATTGGCGACAACCACCGCTTCTGATGGAGATTCAGAATGAGTATCGGAGTTTGAGTCGAAATGAGAATCCGGCAACCGACAAAAACAAAGATGACACGAAGATTGACCGGGAAAGGCTTTTTCATCTAATAATGTTAATGCACCGGTGGATTTCTGATAAGTAAAAGCCA
The DNA here is from genome assembly GCA_031254675.1 of Planctomycetaceae bacterium. Lineage (GTDB taxonomy): Bacteria > Planctomycetota > Planctomycetia > Pirellulales > Thermoguttaceae > WRKP01. Next base: position 14,022 of record JAIRTV010000241.1, read on the forward strand.
TAAGAGCGGCTTTGGAACGTTGTTCCGTAACTGCGTACAGTAAAGGACGTGTCGGATGAATCGCCAAAAACGACGGTTGCACACACTTCGCCGCCAATTCCGGTTCGGAAAGCGTTCCGTTAACCGAATCAAATTGGCAAGTGTAAATCCCTTGACTGCCGCCGTTTTCACTCGTGTAAGTTCCAATGAAAAGACGTTGAGGTTCTGCCGCTTTTCCGGTAACAAGAAAAATTGTCAAAAAAAAGGCAAGTCCAAACCAGTAAAAAATTTCCGGTTGAATACTGGTAATACACTGAGCTAAAAGTATCGTTCTCAATTATCTTCTCCTTTAAGTAAGAGTGTCTTTGTTCTTTGATTCAAAACATGGAAAATTTTCCAGCGTTCACTGAATAACGTGTTAATCAGGGTAAACTTCGCCGAAGAGTTTTCATTCACGGTTGCGTTGGCAATAGCCAACTCCGCCTCTGTGTTCGGCAAAAAATTAAACACTAAATCCACCAAAATACTGAAATATTGCCATAATTCTACCGTCTGCCACAAATTAACTCAATATGCTTTTGACTATTATCAATCGCAAAGCTAAAATTGACATAGTTCTTGCTTGAAATTGAGGTTGAATAGGTCAATTTGAATTGTCCTTACCAGCATGCCGCTCTCAAACTTCAACTTCTTTGAGATTTGCCGCTCTTCCGACAAACAACTTCCCCCCCTTTTGTCTTTCAGAAAAGCAGGTAAAATACCACCCTTAATTGATTGTTGACCCAATTAACGCATCTAGTTAGGTTAAACTAACAGAACTTTAGAACAATGCCCAAGCAAAAAACTCATAAAGGAATCAAAAAACGATTTCGATTGACAGCTTCCGGTTTGGCAAAACATCGGCACAGCGGAACAAGTCATCTCGCCTATCGTTTGACAAAAAAACAACGACGCAATTTACGAGGAACAACTGTCGTTTGTAAAGCCGAAACCCAAAAAATCGTGGAAATGCTCACTCCATCCGGCGGTTAAATCTCGTTGAGCATCATGTTGTTCCATCAACAAGTACAAGTTAAATTAACAAACAAAATAAATCTAATTAAAACGCATAACGCATCGGGTTGTAACTCTTTCAAATTTCAACGAAAGGACCTTGATGTGTTGCCCTTAAAATTGTAATCATAAGGAGAAACAAACATGAGAACACAACGCGGCGCCGCTAGAAGGCAGTCCAAACGCCGACTCTTTCAACGTGCTAAAGGTTTTCGCGGTGGACGCGGTAAATTGCTGCGAACCGTTAAAGAAACAATTGTACGAGCCAATTGCTATGCGACACGTGACCGCCGAGTTCGTAAACGTGAATTTCGGGCATTATGGATCACCCGAATCAATGCCGCCACACGCCAGCTCGGACTCCGTTATAGCGAATTTATCGCCGGTTTGAAAAAAGCTCAAATCAGTTTAGACCGAAAAACACTCGCTGATATGGCAGTTCGAGACGCCGCAGCATTTGCCAAAGTGGTCGAAACCGTTCGTAATGTATTGGGAAAAACTTAACCCCGATCAACATTTTTACATCAAAAGAGTGAAGGGTTTCCGCAGAATTCCTTCACTCTTTTGATTTTATCACACATACACAACTACGCAGTCCGTTGCGAATATTCAAACCTTTCGGAACCAATCTGGTTCAAAAGGATCCGAACAACAATGCGGCGAACAACCACCGAAAGATAAGTCGTTAAACTACTGCGTTCACGGAAATTGCGTAATAGACGATAGTTATCATGTCCCAACGCAGCAAAAACATGTTCGCAAAGTCGATTGCGGTCTTCGGTATTGAGTCGAATACCCCGCATCGAAACGGTATCGTCGATAACGTGTAAAACAAGACCAAGAAACCGATCAACAAAATCTTCCCATGCCCTGTTATTTTTATTTAAGCATCGGGTTAATAATTCATGGTCTAAATCAGTAATTGACATGTTGAAATTGTTTGCTGTTACGGTTTAGTTACTCTCTTTTGACACACAATCACTCCGTATCAAATCATTTGGTTTATCCCGAATCATATCAATTACAGACAATTCGGTAAAGAGCAATTTTTAGACGCTGAGCGGAAAGTAATTGAGCGATGGGATATTATTAAAGCAATCTCCGCTCAATAGGTTGCGGAGACATGGGCGACGCTCTTGAAAAGTGCGACGCATCAAAGTATTATCGTGTAATCTTATTTGGTTAGAACAGAGACAACACAATGGAATGTGACGGTGAACACCGTCAGGAGGTTTAATTATATGAGTTCCGATGTAATTCCGATGACCCGCGAAGGGTACAATAAAATTAAGGCAGAAGTCGAACGTCTTGAGAATGAGGAAATGCCAATCATTTTGGAACGATTGGCGAACGCGCGTGCCGAAGGCGATCTCAAAGAGAACGCGGAATATCATGGTGCGCGTGAAAGTCAGGGGCTACTTCAGGCACGAATCAATGAGTTAAAAGTAAAACTCAGTCGTGCAACCATTCTCGATCCGTCGGCAATGCCTCAAGACGAAATCCGTTTCGGTGCCAAGATTAAGGTTCGGAAAACCGGTTCAAAAAAAGCGGAAGAATACACGCTTGTTGGGGCGGGCGAAGAAGATTATGATGTTGGCAAAATTCTGGTAACCAGTCCGCTTGCTCAAGGTTTTCTTGGCAAGAAAAAGGGCGATGTTGTCAAAATTCAAGTTCCGAATCGGCTTTTGGAATTTACTGTATTGGAAGTCAGTTATGAACAATAATTCCGGTTTAAATAATTGCAATGACTATTGATAATTCTGTTTGGCAGGAAGTATGTCGAGGAGTGCGGAGTCATGTTCCGTTGGCGATGTACACTCGTTTGCAATTGGGTGGTTTGGCGGAATTTTTTGTGGAGCCGGAATCGGAAACGGATTTGGTGGCTTTGCTGAAACGGTGCCGAATCAACAAAATACCGGTTCATATTCTTGGCGTCGGTTCCAATCTTTTGGTGACGGACACGGAAGTTTTGGGGTTGACGATTCGGTTTTCGAATCCTGCGTTTTGTGGAATACGGATCGACGGACAACAGGTTATTGCCGGTGCCGGTGCCAAACTGGGGCAGGTGATTACGCAATCCGTTTCATGTGGTTTGGGCGGAATTGAAGATTTGATTGGTATTCCGGGTAGTGTCGGTGGTTCGTTGCTTGGCAATGCCGGAACAAACAGTGGGGATTTGGGGCAATGGGTGGAGAGTGTTCGGGTTGCGAATATTGATGGCGAAATTTTAACTTTGTCAAAAAATGAGATTTCGTTTGGTTATCGTTCGAGTAGTTTGGATGATGTGATTATCTTGTCAACAACTTTGCGGCTTGAAGCGGACAATCCGATAGAACTTGCCAAGCGGATGCAAAAATTGTGGATTGTTCGCAAAATGCAGCAACCCGGTGGCGAATTGGCATCAATCTATGTTTTTAAGAATCCGGCAACCGGTACTTCGGCTGGCGATTTGATTGAGCAAGCGGGATTGAAGGGAACCCGAATTGGTGGGGCTGTTGTTAGTGAACGGAATGCCAATTTTATTATGGTCGAACCAAACGGTACCGTTGAGGATGTGCAACGACTCATCCGACTTATTCAGGAGCAAGTTGAAATAGTTACGGAAATAAGGCTTGAACGTTCGTTGGAAGTATGGTAAATGATGATAAATCTTGTGTGGTAACTATGGTAAATATTTCGTAACAAGTCAATGGTTGGTATTCTATTGGACTGCGATTAACCACAAACTTCTGATTGTTAAAATTGGGTTGCTAAAATGATGTTGACGGTTTGCCCTACAATTGAGGTGGTTAAGGAACAAGACTTGAACGAAGTGTTGGATTGGCAAATTCGTGAACTTTTGCGGCTTTGTTTTCCTGATTGGGCGGACATCTTCCAAAATTGCCGGACATGGCACAACACCAGACCAATCTATTCTGTGCTTGCAAGAGACGCGGACAAGGTAATTGGTCATATTGCGGTGGTTGTTCGGGCGATAACGACGACGTGGAATTTTCGTTATAATGTTGCGAGTATTCAGGGGGTTTGTGTTACGCCGGATTCGCGTCATGCGGGTTTTGCTCACCGGATGCTCCGCGAAGCTCTCAACGAAGCAACACAACGTGGTTTTCTTTTTGCCATTTTATATTGCAAGGAATTTTTGGTACCGTTTTATATTTCTCAAGGTTGGAAGTTGGCGGACGATTCGATTGTGATGTGGAACCAGCGTGATTTACCGATTTCCATGCGTAGTAATTGTCCCATGTATTATGAGCTTAGTAACATTCCGTTGCCGGAAGGACCTCTTGATGTCCATAGTCCTACTTGGTAAAAAG
>JAIRTV010000252.1 GCA_031254675.1 Planctomycetaceae bacterium
CGGATAGTCGAATTTTTTCTGCTCTTTCGGAATTTCCGGCAACTTCGGTAATTCCTTAACTTTACCGGAAACATCAACCGCAACCGGTTGTATTAAAGCGTTTCGAATATCCAAACCGAGACCGGCAAATCCGAAACGATAGGGATGACGAGTTTGTTTGAAAATTTCACGTTCGCCTTCAATCGTCAACGGTGCAACAATAATTTCCTTGTCGGCGTTTTTATTGTAACCATTACAAAATAAAGCATGACAAGCGATCATGTGTGCCATTTGAACGGTATTACCGGATGTATCAAAAAAACTGGTTGCTTTTTTGGGTTCGGGGTTATTCGAATGCGAATAAGCGAACGGAAATATCCCATCCCAACCCTGAAACGCCCCAAACGCCGCAAGTAACGGTAATCCTTCGGCGGCATATTGATTCGGATACGGATGATTGTATTCACTCACGGTAAACGGTTTACCATAAACTCTTTTTGTTGCAAGATTCGGCAAAATCTGTCTATCGAGATAATTGACCAATGCAATGTTGCGCAAATACCAATTATTGCCGTCCCAAGCCCGATCGGGAAAATGGGGATGATTCCAGTACGAATGAATGTCACAATAATCCATTTTCGCTTGAGCGTGCGTCGAACCGTATTCTAATTGTGTTCCCGAAACTGGTTGTTTGACTTTAATTTCGTCTTTCAGAAAACGATACATTTCGTCCCAATAACTCGCTTCAACATCAAGCAAAAAGTCACAAAAATCGTTGACGGCTTCTTTCATGTATTTTCCGACATCTTTTTTCCAGATAACCGGAATAGAACCGGCGGCAAGTGATGCTTCTTTTTCCGTTCCCATTTCACCCGGCTTAAACGAAACAGAATCAATCTCATAAACAATTCCTTCCTGTAAACCGCCCAAAACAATTCGTGCCGCATTGTCATCTTGATTCGGTGAAATAGTGTAGCGAAAAGTTTTCCATTCCGTTGTCAATTCTTCACGCGAATCGAAACCAAGACCTTGCCAAGGTTCATGCGCCATCCGAAAACCAAGATTCAAAGGAGCCGGTTTGTTCGCTTTTGCTGTGAAAACCAATGTGTATTTCTGTTTCGTTTCAACAGCGAAGGCGCTACTACTCAGTTGGGGATGCCAATCGACATCGCCTTTTTTTCGTACATCAAGACGTAAAATGCCATCAATATTCGAAACGGACGCATCAACTTTCGGATCAATTTCCCAATTCCAACCTTTTCCGTTCGGAACATAATCTTTTTGAAAATCGTTGTTTTCAAGCAATTCATTCCCGAACAGCGGTTCTGTGGGCAAACCAATTTCGCCACCGGACTTAAACGATACAGAATCAATTTCATAAACCGTTCCGGCAGAAAGACCGCCAATAGCAATTCGTGCATTGGAATCGTCAGCGAGAGGAGTTGTTACGAATTTGATGGTTTGCCAATCGGTTGTTAGATTGAGTCGTGTGTCAAAACCAAGTCCTTCCCAAGGTTCGTGATTCATACGAAGACCGACATTCAATGTTGTGTTTCGATTCGCCTTGATTTTAAATTCCAACGTATAAAGTTGATTTTTTTGCACGGAAAAACCGGAAGCGATTAATTGCGGATGCCAATCGACATTGCCTTTTTTTCGTACATCGAGCCGCAACACTCCGTTGGTGTTGGAAACGGAAGCGTCGGCGTTTTTGTCCGTTTCCCAATTCCAACCCTTTCCGTCGGGAATATAATTGTTCACAAAATCAGCGTTTTTGAGCAATTCATCACCAAACGGAACCGCTCGGCAATTCCACGCTTTACGTAATTCCGTATCGTTTTTGTACTTCGTTTTGAGCCAATCATTCCAGAGTTTCCGCAAATCGGTAAGAAATGGGTCTTGAATCACATCAAGACCGCCCCAACCGCCCCACATCGTAATAATTGAATTTTCGTTATTGATTTCGATCATGGCAACAGACGGCTCATCTTTGTAAGCATTTCCCGTGTAAGGATTAACGTGCGTTAAAAGATCACAAGCGTATTTTTTATTGGCATCAATAAACGGACGATAATAATTATCGATACCTTTATCATGGTTTGGACGATTGATATTTTTCGGGAAACCGTCGCGTTCATCTAAGGATCGTGAAACATGGAGATTGATATTGACATAAATTCCTCGTTTTTTCAAAGCGGCAACATAATAATCGAGTTTTTCGAGTTGTGTTTTGTCAAATTCCAATTTTGTTTTGGCGTTGTTTCCTCCCCAGATGTTGTGCGAATCCATGTGATGAAGGCGAACACAGTTAATTCCGAAACGCGCCATTCGATCTGCCATCCGATCAGCAGCGTCATGATCAAGAAAGTTTGCCGCAAAACAGGTATTTGTTCCCCAAAACTGAATACGTCCTTTGTCCGTAACAAAATGTCCGTCCTGAACCCGAACAAAACCGTTTTTTCCGGCGGGAGCATCGAGTTGATCGGAAATATTTGTTGCGTTTTTTTGTGCGTCGAAAGAAATCACGAACGGAAACAGTTCGTTATCGGCAACAACAACCGAAACAAAATACAACATCAGCACACAAACAGACGACAGTAAACAAATTGATTTTTTCATAGTATTGTTTGGGTTAAAAGGAAACGTAAAAGGGGTTAAAAATGAACAACAATCATCACCACGACAAACCATATTGCTCAAATTTTCCAATAATATTTTACAATTGTACCTTATCCGGTTTTGGAAATCAATCGAAGGTAAAAAGAGGAATTTTACGGAAAGAAAAATAATCTGCGTCAATCAAGTGTCCTCTTGCACTCGTCTCAATATCATTTATAATTCACGGTGATTTGTAATAACGTTCAAAATAAAACTCTAAACCAATTTTGAAATTTAATGAACATTTATCTTCCGAAAAGTTATCGTTTTTCTGGAATTCATTGTGGTTTGAAGTCTGACCCGAAGTTGTTGGATCTTTCGCTTATTGTTTCGGATATTCCTGCTGTTGCTGCCGGCGTGTTCACGCCCAATTTGGTTTGTGGCGCACCGGTTCAGGTGGATCGGTCGCGTGTTCCGGGTCAAGGATTTCGGGCGGTTGTGGTGAATACTCGTTACGCCAACGCTTGTACCGGTGAGCAAGGAATTCGTGACGCGGAAGAAATGGCGGCGTTGGCGGCACAACGTGTTGGCGGTCATGCTCAACAAGGACTAGTTATGTCAACCGGTGTCATCGGTATTCCCTTGCCCATGAACAAAATCCGAAACGGTATCGCAACCGCCTCCGAAACATTAACCGCTTCCGAAACCGGATTTCTCAATGCAGCACGAGGAATCATGACAACAGATACCGTCGAAAAATATGTTACAAAATCGCTGGCGTTCAAAAACGGCGAAATGATTACTGTTGCCGGAATTTGCAAAGGAGCTGCCATGATTGCTCCCAAACTCGCCACTATGCTTGCGCTTATTGTTACGGATGCTGCATTGGAACCGTCCACCGCCCAAAAACTTCTTCAAACCGCCGCCGAAGAATCGTTCAACTGTATTTCGGTTGACGGTCATACAAGCACTTCCGACACGTTGTTACTGTTGGCGAATGGAGCCGCTCAACCAACTCCGCTTCATGGAGAAAACCTCGAACTTTTCGCAAATACTCTTCGCGAACTTTGTATCGAACTTGCCGTCAAAATTCCGGAAGACGGCGAAGGAGTGTCGCATTTGATCACGATTGATGTTGAAGGTTGCAAAACACGCGAAGACGCAAAAATAATCGCACGAAAAATCGCCGAAGATGCGTTGGTTAAAACAGCCATTTGCGGAGCCGATCCCAATTGGGGACGAATTATTTCCGCTTCAGGAACTGCCGGTATTGTTTATGATCCGAAAAAAGTTTCGCTAAAACTCAATGGTTTTGAATTATTCAAAAACGGCGAACCAATTCCTTTCGATAAAAAAATTATTTCCGATTCTATTCGTAATAATCGCAAAACTCATATTCTGTTGACATTCGGTGAAGGCGATACTGGAATCCGCTTTTGGACAACCGACTTGACAACAGAATATGTCCGTCTCAATTCCGATTATACAACCTGAAAACTAATTGAGTTTCCAATTAAGTCTCAATGATCGTTTCGCATAATTGCCGATTCTTGCGGTTATGAGGAAACGATT
>JAIRTV010000278.1 GCA_031254675.1 Planctomycetaceae bacterium
AGCTTATTTGTTTTTTGCGCAAACTTAATTCGCTTAGAGCTTTCTTTGCGATATTTACGATTTCGGCGAATGCGGTTTGGTCGTTGACTGCCATTTCTGCTAATATTTTTCGGTCTAAATTGATATTTGCTGCTTTCAGACCGCATATAAATTCGCTGTACCGTAAACCAAGATTACGAGTAGCGGCGTTGATGCGTAAAATCCAGAGCGAGCGAAAGACACGTTTTTTAACACGGCGATCACGTGTTGCATAACAATCTGCACGAACTATCGTCTCTTTGACCGTTCGTAACAATTTACCTCTACCACCGCGAAAACCTTTTGCTCTTTTGAATAATCGTCTTTTTGATTGCCGACGTGCGGCTCCACTTGTTGTTCGCATGTTAATATCTCCTTGTACAAATAAAAATCATACTTTCAGAACTTCTGAATGTATGTTGCTTGTATTGTAAATTTCGATAAACTTCAATTCATACTCTTAAATGTTGCCGCTCTAAAATAAATAATCCAAAGAGATATTACCCGAAATTTTTACTACAAGCTGTTTAAAATTATTATAAAATTTTACTGTTAATCATCCGCTTTAAATTTGCGGTTTATTCTCCCGGTATGAGAGACAACACGATTTTTGATGTTTCTGCTCTGCTTACGACTGTTGTTCCACGAAGATGTCGGCGTTGTTTTTTCGTCAACCGGAATGCGAGATGGCTTGTACCGCTATGGCGGTGTTTTACTTTGCCGCTTGCGGTCAATTTGAATCGTTTTTTGATTCCTTTGTGTGTTTTTTGTTTAGGCATTGTTCAAAATTTTTATCAATTTTATCAAATCATACATAAACTTTTTTCGGTCAAAAACCGATTAGTGCAGTATTTTACACAATTTTTGGAAAGACAAAAGGGGGGAAGGAAAGATCAATGATTAGAAAATTGCAATTATCAGTGGAATCATTTAATTTTTGAAACGACTAACGATTTTGAACTGTTAAGGCAATACCCGACAAAACAAGATCAGGAAATAAAAACAGATTTTCTGATTCCATAAAAAGTGACAGACCGATTTGAAGATGCTTCGCGTCGCCGCCAACCAGAAAAATCGGAACTCGGTTTGGTAAACCGGCATCACACAGTGTTGTCTGAACAAGTTGATGAAACTGGCGAATTGCTCCAACCGCTCCCCAATAAATTCCAGACGCTAACGCTTCTTCTGTGTTCTTGCCCGGATAAACAGCAAATGAAATGTTATTGGTTGGAATGTGAGGTAATTGCGACGAAATTTTTGTTAGTGATTCCGCCACTGCACTCAACCCTGGCAAAATCGCACCGCCAGCAAAATAATTTCCACCGGCAAGCAAATCAACGGTAATCGCACTGCCAGCATCAACCACTAAAATCCGTGTTTCCGGCTCCAATCCGAAACGCAACGCATTAAATGTCCTCCAACAAGATGCCGCGTAAACCGTCAATAATCGGTCAATTCCGACTTTTTCAGGAAATTCAACGTCAATCGGAATAGGAATATCTTTGTACGAAATTTCTTTGAACTGATCGTGTGGTCTAAGTTGAATCAGTTTTGAGTGTAATTCGTCCCAAGACAAATTTCCTGTCCGCGCAATATACCATGTTTCCGGTTTATTCTGGTTGTTGAGCCAATCGCTAACTGTGTCAAAACCGGATGAGTCAACGGCAAGCACTGAATCCGGTTCAGGAACAGCATTGTCGCAACAACCATTTTGGAAAAAACCGAATTTGGTACGTGTATTTCCAAAATCAACAGCAATCATGGATTCATCAACGGCAACAGATACTCGACGGTACTATTCATATTGTCGAGTTTCGGGTAATCTTCTTCGGGAATTTGTACCCGATAACGTTTACGCAGTTCCAGCACAATATCCAGCAAATCCATACTGTCCATTTCAAACTGGTCACGGAACGAAACTTCATCTTTCATTGATGCAAAGTTTTCGTCTGGAGCAATATCGGAAAGAATACTGATTACGGCTTCTCGAATTTCAGATCCGGTCATAGGAAAAAATAAGTTTAAGAATTGAGTTTAAGTAACATGAGGCAGTTCGTCTGCCAACAGTGTTTCGATTTTTTTTAACGATGGGGCGCAGTGTTCGCGGACAGTGTCAAATAGTCCGACCATTGCGTAAATTGGTTCAAAAGCATATTCTAAATCGCCGTCAGCGTCAATAACATCCAACGCGATTTTAAAAAGATAATCAGGATCCGATTGCATCATTTCCTGCGATCCGTAGGTCTCACCGGAATAACTGCCCGATTGTTTAATTTGGTACAACCGGAAATGACAATCGCCAACCAATACATTGTAAATAATTCCACCATACGGAATATCACGTAATTGGTATTGCACAGAAGGATCATAACGAAGTCTCTTCCACTGAATTTTCTCCTCCTGTGTCCAAACAATAAGGCGAACAATTAATTTAACAGCAGTTTCTCTGTTCATTATGCGTAACCATTTCAAATGGATTTAGTGTTTTGACTCAATAAATAAATTTCCAACCACGCTCGTAACAATATTGACGAATAATCATATCATCAGTATAACATGTTTATCTTTACCTTCTGCCCAATTGTTGCTTCAATTCTTCAATTAGTTTGTCTTTTTCCTCAATCACTTGATCCTTTTCTTTAAGTGCTTTGTCTTTTTCTTTGAGTGCTTTTTTGCCTTCTTTAATTGTTTTATTTTTTTCTTCAAGTATTTGAGTTTGTGTGGCGATAAGTCGTTCTTTGTCTTGAAGTTCTTTCATGAAATCGTCTTCCATTTCCATCTCG
>JAIRTV010000280.1 GCA_031254675.1 Planctomycetaceae bacterium
GGACAGATTTTTCCACAACCACTTTTTGTAATGAATTATGACGGAACCGGTCAAACCGAATATTACGGTAACAATTCATGGTTTCCGACAACCATTCTTCACGCTCGTGGTATTCCTGATTCAAATAAAGTTATTGCAATTGCCAGTGGACATCATTCTCACCAACGCGGCAAACTTATCGTAATTGACCGAACCAAAGGTACACAAGAAAATCAAGGTGTTCAACTTGTTGCGCCGCCACGCGAAACAAAAGCCGAGAAAATTGATGCTTACGGTCAAAATGGAGAACAGTTTCAATATCCGTTAGCGATTGACGAAAATCATTTTGTTGTTGCCTACACACCGGACGGTTTTCCGAAACACAATCATTACGATATTCCATTCGGGTTGTATTACATGGACATCAACAACGCCAAACGTGAATTGTTGGCTTATGACCCGTCCGTGAGTTGCGGTCAACCGGTTCCGCTGCAAGCCCGTTCACTTCCTATGCTTCGCACAACTCCGGTTGATTACGAAACGAAAACAGGTTCGTATTATGTTCAGGATGTTTATTTCGGTCCCGGTTTGGAAGGTGTTGAACGTGGAACGGTTACAGAATTACGAGTTGTTGCATTGGAATTTCGACCCGCCGGAATTTTAAAAAATGGCAATAATGGTCCTGCTGGCGGAGCAATGTCGTCAACTCCTATTTCCATTAACAATGGTTCTTGGGATGTAAAACGTGTTCTTGGAACGGTTCCGGTTGAAGCGGACGGTTCGGCGTTTTTTGAAGTTCCGGCAAGAACGCCCGTGTTCTTTCAACTCCTAAACGCTCAAGGCGAAGTAGTTCAATCAATGCGAAGCTGGTCAACGCTTCAACCAGGTGAAATGTTTTCCTGCGTCGGTTGCCATGAAGATAAAGGAACTACACGGAATAATCCGCAATCACGCGGCGGTACCATGCGAACATTAGCGTTGCGAAAATCTCCGCGAAAACCTGTTCCGCTTAACGGAGTTGTTGCGGAAACCGGTTTCAGTTTTGAACGAATTATCCAACCGATTCTCGATAAACATTGTGTGCAATGTCATACCGGAACAGAAAATGAAGCAACTATAAAACTTATCGGTAACGATAAAATACCGTTCAGTCTGTTGGGCAATCAGTTTAGCGAACAGAAATTTAATATGGCAGGACGACGATTTAGCGAATCGTATATCAACTTAACTCGTCGCGGACAACCCAATGAAATTGTTCATTGGTTGAATGTTCAATCGCTTCCGACGATGTTGCCGCCATACTTCGCCGGCTCACCAAAAAGTAAACTGCTCAAAATGTTTGGCGAAAATGCGAAATCGCATCCAAAAACGGAACCATATCATAAAAACGTAACACTCAATGATCTTGAACGCCGTCAATTTGCGCTTTGGATTGATTTACTTGTTCCATTCTGTGGTTCTTATACGGAAGCAAATAGTTGGAACGAATCGCAAAAAGCGGAATTTGCTTATTATCTGGCGAAGCGAACCCGTATGGCTGAAATTGAACGTGAAAATATTACGAAATTTGTTGCGTGGCGTAACGGCGAAACGGAACTTCCCAAACCAGAACTTTTTGCACAATTTGAATCCGGCGGTCAAAATTTTAAGAAACAATTTATCGAAAACTGGTTGTCGTCACGAAAAAATTTGCCTGTGATTGGAAAACAAAGCGGTCAAGAAAATGTGTACCGGAATCTTGCATTGAATCCGAATGATGTTCAAGGTGAGGCGGAGTCGTTTCCTCATGCATCGTCAAACAGCGAATATGCCGGACTGGAATGTTTTGCGGCAAAAAATGTTTTGGACGGACAACGCAAAAATCAAGGACATGGCGATCAGTTTCCGTCGTGGGGACCGAATAAACGTACTGATTTATATTTAACGATAGAATTTGGTCGTCCGGTTGAGATTGACAAAGTGATCCTCTGGCTTCGTGCTGATTTTCCGCACGATAGCATCTGGAAAACCGGAACATTAAAATTCTCTGATGGTTCAGCACTTGATATTTCGTTTGAAAAATCGTCGGAACCACAAACAATCGTATTTCCCAAACGAACGGTAACATCGTTGACGTTTACGAATCTGCAACAAGATTTCCCGCTTGGCTGGACAGGTTTTACAGAAATCGAAGTCTGGGGAAAAGATATTCCGTAAAAAATAAAACATCTCCAAACTTAAAATAAACGAGACAAAAACAAAAAAATTGTATTAATTTTTTTCATTGATAATGGGTCAAGTGCAAGCGGAATTGACGCACTCAAGTGTGTTTAAAATGTCATTGGGTGCGTCAATTTCGCTTGCACTTGACCATTAAAGGAGTAGTTTTGATTGTAAGTTTAACCATTTTCATTTTTAACAAGTTGTACTAATTCCAGATAAAAAATAAATCATCAGAGTCATGACTGTAAAGGGGCATCCTTTTAACAATTGAATCTTCTCATAATTCTGATTCAAATTTTTTCTGGGAATTAGTATAAATAACATTTTTACATAATATGAAAGAAATAGTTCACAGTTTACTTTGGTTTGTATCAGTTATTTTTTCTGTTTTTTTGTTCGGAAATTCTACAGCATGGGAGATTCTGGTCGGTTTTTTTATTGTTTCAATATTGTTGTCAATTTTTTGGGGGTTAAATTATTCTGTACATTTTTTTATTTCACATAAAAACTGGAGGACAACAGTTGTTTTTATTACTATTATTTTAACTCTTATTCATACTGTATTCTTTTTGGAAATTGATCTAAAGTACTTATTTTTCTTTATTGATATACCCATAATTTTTTGTCTTGTTTTGTACATGTCTAACAGTATTTTATTTTTTGTATTGCCAAACAGACAGTATTATATTGCACAAATGGTTGCATTCATTTCTTTGGTTGTGTGCTTAATATCTATTGCGACAACAGTCAGTTCAATATAATTAAAAACTATATCCTTGTGCGCTTGTTCAGAAGATTTGAAATGGTGTGCTTGTCCGATAGTTTTGAAATCACTTAAAATTATATGTACGATAATAGAATGAGGGACAGTTTTTAAGAAATGCTGCAAGAAATGACGAGAATTATTGCTTCGATAATATTCAAAAAACGACAAATTTGTTCAGAAATTGTGTTTTGCGCATATTGCAACCGCAGATTGATCTTTGATAATCTGGTTGGCAAGATAAATTAAATTCGCTCAATATGAATACAACGGTTTAAACCAAC
>JAIRTV010000290.1 GCA_031254675.1 Planctomycetaceae bacterium
GGGACGCTGCAAACATCGAGGAATGAGTTGGACAGAAAACGGCGTACTCGCTGTCGCTCGCCACGCCGCAAAGAAAAAAAGAAATACCAACCAAACTTCACAAATTAACACCACAAAACACTCCTCCCTATGAACAGTAGGTAATATTTTGGCAATTTTCAGCAAAAATCACAATTTAGAAGAAATCCTCTTCGTGAAATTCACAATGCCGATGATCATTTTCACCAGCATAAGGAAACACAAATGGTGTTTCGGCTTCTGTCATTTTCGGCAAGTCATTCAAAATAGTTCCGTAAGTCTGCGGAGAAACCTCTGGACAATCAGCACAACCGTGCAACATAAACAACAAACCAATCAATAATAACATCAACAAAAATCGCATGGCAATTTGTAATCTAAAAAATGGAATTAATTCGTACACTAATTTGTCATAAAATAACGCTTGTCACGAAATATTGTCGCGAAACAATATTCAACTCATCACTCCTTTTCAACCGTAATACCATCATCAGTACCAGCACTTCTCATTTCGGTTTTTGGTTTTTCGTTTGGTTTATTGGGATCGGGTGGACACGCTTTTATTTCAAACGGCGCCACTTTGGGTAACATTGCTATTAGTGCAGGTTTTTTCAGATTAGCAAGAATTTTTCCCAATTTTTCGTCACTCAATTCGTAACCGATTTGTGTTGGCATTCCTTCCCATAAAACAGCTCCTTTAATTGGTTCGATCAAAACGGCGTGAGGAATCCCCCAAACACCAAGTTTGTTCGCAAAACGCCGATAAGTATCAACCGCAAGAGGAACTTTAATATCACCCAGTTTTGTCGTTCCTTCCATCTTTTTAAGTGCCTCTTCGTCCGTTTCACAAATGGAAATCACAACCAATTCGTTTTTATATTTTTCGTGAAAATATTCGAGCAACGCCAAACTACGACGGCATGGCGGACACCAAGTTGCCCACACTTCAATAAGCACGAATTTTCCGGCGAAATCTTTTGGCGGTTCGTTGACCCAACGTTCCACTTCAATCGCCCCACCAAGAACTTCAGCAATATTCTGAAACCGAACAGAGTTCGCCCAAAGCATCGGCGGACGATTCGGAACAGGCATTCCTTTTTTGACAATCTCAGCGGTTTCCACAAGCCACGGTTGTGCGGTTTCGTCTTGAGCCTGAACAGAAACTTGGAACGAAATAGAAAAAAAGAAAACAACTAAAACTACAAACAAAACAGAAATCGGAAATAATTTCAATTTCATAAAATTCCTCCACATAAACATTGATTACAATTACAACATCATTCAACACCGAAAAAATATTTTACTCAGATCAATATTTCTCATCAAGAGTATCCGGCAATTATCAGAAAAAAAGATTGTCGGCAATTCTACAGCAGCGTTGTTGTTTTATCTGGTTATCTAATTTTTATATCAAAATTGGTTATGGAGTTTGTTTAACCGCTTGCGGTATTACCTTTTTGTGTTATACTCTGATTTTTCCGCTGACGATTTATGTAGCCGATTATTTTGGAATTTGGTTTTGGGATGGAATTAAGGGCGAAATGAAAGACGACAATCTTTTTGCCGAAACCTCAATGAGTTTCGGGGAACATCTGGAAGAACTTCGTAAATGTTTTTTCAATTCATTGTATTGGATTGTTGCAGGTACGGTTCTTGGTTTTTGTGTTGGCAATTCTATTGTCGATTATATTCAGGTTCCGGTGAAACGGTCATTGGAAAAATATCATATCCATCAATCACAAACTTGGTTTGAATCGGAAAGCAAAAAACTGGAAGCCGAAGGATATTCGCAGGAAATTATTTCGGTTGTGGACAAATACCAAATGACTCCAACAGTAATGTATGTTTTCCCCGGCGAATTCGAACGAGTTCGGCAACGCCAAACCTCTCAACACTCCGGAACACCCAATCCGGTTTTTGAATTAAGCGAAATCGATAATTTGACTATTCGGAAAAATATCTTAAAACGTAAACAAGAAGAAATTCTCGGATCTGTTTACGACACGGTTCATCTCGACGAACAACCAATCCGAATGCTTTTTTTTACGAAAATTGCCAACGACCCCAAAACACGAACAAAATCATTGGGAGTTTATGAAGCATTTAGTATGTATTTGAAGGCGTCGCTTGTTTTTGGTTTGGTGATATCGTCGCCGTTTGTTGCCGGCAATCTTTGGTCATTTATTGCCGCCGGACTTTATCCGCACGAAAAAAAATATGTCTATTATTTTATTCCGGTGAGTGTTGTTCTTTTTATTGGTGGGGCGGTGTTTGCGTTTTTTTTTGTGTTCCAATTTGTGTTGGATTTTCTTTTTAGTTTCAACGCCCGAATGAATATTGATCCTGATCCGCGTATTAGCGAATGGGTTGGTTTTGCTTTGATGTTACCGATTGGTTTTGGAGTGAGTTTTCAGTTACCGTTGGTCATGTTTGTTCTGGAACGGGTTGGAATTTTTACGTTCAAACAATATCTTTCCAGTTGGCGAATTTCGATTTTGGCGATTTTTATTCTGGCGTTGCTGCTCACACCCGGCGATCCCGGAAGTATGCTTTTAATGGCAATTCCGTTAACGATTTTATATTTTGGCGGTGTCTTCTTTTGTTGGTTGATTCCGCGAAAGAAAGGATTATTCGATTTAGACGACGAAGAAACGCTTTCTTAATGGAGAGTTGATCGAAAAAAACAGAGTCAGTATTAAACGAATCATATTGACTCTGTTAAAAAAAGAGGGTACGCTAACTTGATTCTCAAGTCGTTCTGTTTTTGTGGGGCGGTTTATTTAACAATTAACAATTTTGGAGTTTTACTGATGAAAAGAATGATTTTTTTGTTTGTTGTTTCGTTGTTTTTTCCTTTGGGTTTGTTTGCTGAAGAGCCGGAGTCGATTCGTATTTTGTCGATTAACGTTCGGCTGTCTCTAGCCAAGGACGGCGAAAATTCGTGGTCAAACCGGAAAGATTTTTTGACCGATATTATTGTCGAAGGTTCTTACGATTTTGTTGGTTCTCAGGAAACGGTAGTTGATCCGCGACCGGAATACAATCAAGTTGATTACATTGTTTCTAAAATGTCGGGTTATGGTTCTTTGTGGCTTTCTCGCGAAAAGACGCCGGAAAAAGGCGAAGCGATGTTGATTCTTTGGAAGCGAGAACGTTGGCGAATAGACGCGAACGATCAGGGAACTTTTTGGCTTTCCGACACGCCTGAAATTCCTGGTTCCAAGACGGATCCTAAAGCTGGTTGTCCGCGTTGTGTTACGTTTGGGCTTTTTCACGAACTCAACAAGGGAAAAGAGACCGGTAACAAGATTTATGTTTATAACACTCATTACGACCATCTAAGCGAAGAAGCACGGCAACGCGGTGCCAAATTGTTAATGGAGCGGATTTTTGTGCGGAAGGATCGAGAGGCGCCGGTTGTGGTGATGGGAGATCTTAATTGTGGAGAGAGCAGTCCGGCAATTCGGTACATGCAAGGCGATTCGATGATGTTGGACGGTACGGCGGTGAAACCGTCGTTTGCACTGCTTGACACTTTTCGAGCCGCCAACCCCAACGCGACAGAAGTCGGAACCTTCAACAATTTTAAATCTCCGAGTTCGGCGAAAATTGATTATATTTTTGTTTCTTCTCCGTTGAAAACAATTTCGTCAACAATTATCCGAACGCAACGGAATAATCGTTATCCGACGGATCATTTTCCGATAGAAGCGGTTATTCGATGGCAGTGAAAATCGGAAATCTTTCGTAACATATCAATATTGCAATTATTTATGTTATCTTTAAGTATTATTATTCCGGTTCGCAACGAGTCGCAACATATTGCGGAAGTGCTTGATCGTTTGCTGGAGCAAGATTATTGTGTGGACAAATTTGAAATTCTTGTTGTGGACGGTTGCTCGACGGACAACACGGTGGAGGTAGTCCGAAAATATGCGGAGCGATATTCTTGTATTTGTTTATTTGACAATCCGAAACGGTTGTCGAGTGCGGCGAGAAACATTGGAATTGAACGGGCGAATGGCGAAGTGATTCTTATTATTGATGGTCATTGTCTGATTGACAACTGTGAGATGTTGAAAAATGTTGATAGGGCGTTTGCTGAATCTCATGCGGATTGTCTTGGTCGTCCGCAACCGCTTGAAATGGCGGGGGCTTCTGCGTGGCAATGGGCAATTGCCCACGCACGACGAAGTCCTTTGGGGCATCATCCTGATTCTTTTATTTATTCCGGTCAAGCCCAATTCTCGCCGGCAATTAGTGTTGCGGTGGCTTATCGCAAGAAGATTTTTGAAATGGTGGGAACATTTGATGAAACATTTGATGCTTGCGAAGATGTTGAAATGAATTACCGAATTGATCGAGCGAAACTGATTTGTTATTTTGATCCGGCAATTGCGGTGCATTATGTTCCGCGAAAGACGCTTGCTGGTCTTATGTTTCAAATGCACCGTTATGGACGTGGTCGAGTGAAGTTGTTCCGAAAGCATCGGGAGACATTTTCGTTAAAAAGTTTTGGGCTTGGATTTTTTGTTTTTGGGGTGATTTTGGGTTTATTGAGTAGTTGGTTTCATGTGTTGTTGTTATCTTTTTATATTTTTGTTCTTGGTTTCTATATTTTGGCTATTTTGTGCGAATCGATACGAATTACAATCTTGAATTGTCGTTTTGTTCTTCTATTTTTCTTGCCGATTGTTTTTGTGGCAATCCATTTTGGTTTTGGTTTTGGTATTCTTTGCGAATTTTTGCGAGGATTGCAAAAAGGCAACCCCAATACACAGTGAATAGTTAATAGTTAGTAGTGAATAGTTCGCAATCGGAATTATTACCAAAATGGTAATAATTCCGCTTGCGAACTATTCACTCTTCACTCATAACTATTCACTAAAAAGGTGGGTGATGTTTCGCCGAAACATCACATTGCCGCAAGGCAATTCTGCCCCTTGTTCGTCGTGGTCAATTTACGCTTTGGGTTTCCGACGACGCACCAAATCATCGCCAAATTGTTGACGGATAACGATGTTCACGACTCGCAAGTTGTGAAGACGATGCTTGATGAAACGGATCACGAAATCAAACTTTTGAAAACATCTTTTTTTATTCATAGATTTTTTTGAAGTTTGTTTCGGTATTTTTTGAGTGATTTTGGGCATAGAATTTCTTTGCCACCGAGTATTTTTCATTGATTTTCTGAAAAAGACACGGCTTTTGCGAGTCGTATTTCCCTAGTTTTGCCGTTTCAGTGTTACCCATGGCATATTGTCAATATTTGAAACATTGTGATTTTGATCCTGATATTTTGGTGGAGACATAAAAGATTGTGCGGAATTAATTCGGCTTGTCCGAAATTTCAATGGCGAATTTTTTCGGGGGATTTATCGGGTTGTGATTTTTCGGGTGACGATTGTACCTGCATTTTAGAAGAGTCCCTTAATATGTAAAATGAAAATGTGTCTCAATATTTAATGGAATTTCAATTTACCGTTAATAATGGATAACAAGTAGTTAAAGAAAAATCGTCTTGGAACTTCGGTCTAAAAAATCTACCAACTTTATTATAGAAACGATAATTTTAAGATATTTCGGTATTATTGAACAAATACAGTTAAGTCTAAGGAAAAAAGTAATCAAGGATAAGTTTTATGCTCGGACCCCAAATATCCAAAATTTGAAATAAAAAATACATCAAAACCCATGACACTAATGCAACTAGAATAAATAACGATGAAATTACAATTATACAATTGATTGTATTTTTTACTTTAAAACTCATATTTATATGTAACTATTATAATTTAAGAAAATATACTTTGAACGGTAACAAATTAGCGT
>JAIRTV010000320.1 GCA_031254675.1 Planctomycetaceae bacterium
TTCTTTTCGTGGTTCGTTTTTGGATTCTTTGGTTTTGTGATCTCGGCACACCATCCAATAAAGTAACGGCGCACAAAGACCAATCGTACTGTAAGTTCCAAACGCCACGCCAAGCGAAATCGTAAACGCAAATGTGTGAATCCCTTGTCCGCCCCAGAAATAAAGAATAATCGATACCATAAATGTTGTCAACGAAGTCAGAATTGTTCGGGACAACGTTTGATTAATAGCCGTGTTAATCATTTTGCCGGTTAAAATTGGGCTTTTGCCGATATTTTCGCGAATCCGGTCAAAAAGAATAATGGTATCGTTAATCGAATATCCAATAATCGTCAAAAATGCCGCAACCACCGGCAAACCGATTTTAAATTCTTCGACCTGTAAAAAAGAAAGCGAATTGGCAAACCACGCACTCAACGCAATTAATCCCAACACAACCAGAACATCATGGAGCAACCCAATCGCCGCAATAAGACCATAAACCAACCGATGGAACCGAAACCCAATGTAAATAACAATAAAAATCAGACTCGTCATCACCGCCGCCAAACCAGCAACCCGCGTGTCGTAAGCAACCGATCCTCCCACTGTTGTCGAAGTCGGAAAATACGGCATTCCATCCGCCTCCAATTTCAACGACGAAAAAATCTTGTCCAACACTTCTCGCGACGCTTGTGCTTTGACCGTCCAATCCGAATAAGATTGTTGACTATCCTCCACAAAGTCTTCACGCGAAATCGAAAACGCAAAATCATTTTCCAACTCTTTCGCCTCAATCGCCTTATGAATAACCGCATTAAGCATGGAACGAAGTGCATCATGATTGGTCGTTGGAAAAATGTCAAGCTGAATCGTTGTTTCGTCACGTTCGCCCACTTTAACCGTTTCCCCAAACGTGTAATCCAATTGACAATAAACCAACGTATCACCAAAAGTTTCTTTTATGATATTACGGACGGTTGCCAAATATTGTTCCGGTTTGACTTCTCTTCCGTCGGTAAGTTGCGGAATGGAAGTTGTAATAATAAAATGCGTATTCTCTTGAGTTTTTTTGCCTTGCTCGTTGTCGAGGTTCATTTGGACATTTTGAACCGCAAGATCATTCAGACGATTTTCTTCTTCGGCAATTGTTTTATCTTTGTCGTAAAGTTTTGTGCGGATTTGCCCGATATCTTGCGATTCTTTGTACACGACTTCGACGGAAACACCGCCAACAAAATCAATATCAAGAATTCCTCGTCCTCGCGCGACCACCGCCACAAGACCAATAATAATCAACACAATCGAAAAAACCGCACAGAAAAAACGTAATCCGAGAAAATTGATATTGGGTCGGCGAAATAGTTGCAACATGTGAAATGTTTTGATCCAACGTTGTGCCGCCAAAACATCCATGATTACTCGTGCGCAAAAGATTGCTGTAAACATGTTCAACGCAATTCCAAGAATCAATGTTACCGCAAAACCTTTGACTTGTTCGGTTCCCACGGCGTAGAGAATAATTCCAATCGCGATGGTGGTGATATTGGAGTCGAAAATAGCGGAAAATGCTTTCGCGTAACCGTTTCGAATCGCCATACGCAGCGACGATCCGGCGAGGAGTTCTTCGCGGAGTCGTTCGTAAATCAGAATATTCGCGTCCACCGCCATACCGATTGTGAGCACAAGACCGGCAAGACCCGGCAATGTAAATGCCGCATGAAGCGCCAACATAATAGCAACCAACAACGCCGTATTTGTAATCACGCAGAAACAAGCAATACAACCCGCCAAATGATAATAAAGTACCATAAACACCATAATGGCAACTGCCGAAATCGTCAAAGCGATTTTGCCTTTTTGAATGGTGTCGGCTCCCAACGTGGCGCCGATCAAGAGTCGGCTTACGGGTTCTTTACTCAGATCCGCCGGCAACGCCCCCGCCGTGAGAATATCAATCAAGTCTTCAATCTCATCATTAAGTTTGATTCGTTCCGCTTCGGTTTGACGGCGTTCGAACGTGATAATTCCATGATCCGAAATAACAGCATCAATATAAGGAGCCGAATACAATTGATCATTCAAAATGATTCCGAGTTGTCGTTTGAGCCGTGCTTGAGCGGGATCGGGGCGGTTGGCGCTGGTCAAACGTTTGAACTTGCCGGCTCCCACCGAATTGAAACTGAACGAAACTCCTTGCTGATTTTTTTCGCTCATTCCTTTGCCGATATGTGTTAGCGATTCGCCCGTAATATCAATACCGTCATTGAATAATACCAACACATCCCATTGTTCTTGACGTTGACGTGTTACGATGTCGGGGTTGCTGATGAAACGCGATTTTTCAGAATCAACCGCCGGAACCCAACGCGCCAGCAATTTTCCCGACGCATCCCGAATATCACGACCCGGTTCTTTTTCAGCGCGTGCGATAATATCTTTATCTTTTTCGTAAAGTTTGGACGCGACAATTCGAAACGTCAAAGAACCGGATTCGCTGATCACACGTTCAATTCGTGCGACTTCCGCGTCTTCCGCGCGAGGAATCACCACTTGAATTTGCCGCATTCCCAACTTGGTAATCGATATTTCGCGAACACCTCCGGGATTGATTCGTTTTATGATTGCCCGCGTCAATTTATCCATATCCAATGGTTGAGACGTTTCGGTTGCCGTATCGGTATTGTCGGAAGTTTGGATGGGAATCGCATCGTAAATCAACACAACTCCGCCCTGCAAATCAATCCCAAGCGTTAATCGATGCCAACCAAGCATCACCGCGGTAAGACTTCCAAAAAACGCCAGCAAAACAATAAAAATCTTAATCTGGTGTTCCGGCAACCGCCAAATTTTCGCAAAATAATGTCCGGCAGAGAAACAACATAACACCAACAACAAAAAGATAATCCACGCCGAATAGGTTTGCCAAAATGTTTGCCAAAACGGTAACGGTGGTGATTGGGAGGAATCATCTGCCGATTGTTCCGTCATTGACGTTCCAGGAACCTCGGCAAACGAAGACGGAGCATTCGGGTCATTGTCCGCCGAATCAACAACAGGAAACGTAATCGGTGTCGCGCCGGATTCCGTCGGAATCGATTGGGCGGGTGTTTCGGGTGTTGGAGTAGGAGCAGGAGTTGCCGGAGCTGCTGGAACAGAAGCCGGAGCAGGAACAGGAGCAACGGGAACCGACGAAGTTGCCGCGTCCAAAGTGGGCGTTTCCGGCGAGGCTGTTTCTGGTGGAGTGGTTTCCGGTGTTTTTTCTGCGTTTTCCGCCGCAACCGTTACCGGAGCCGTTGTTTCCTGAGCCGTGTTGTTTGACAAACTCAGCATGTAAAATAAGCCCAAAATCAGAGCAACCGCAACAAAATTAAGAATCCTGGCAAAAGAAATCCGGGTCATTTTTAATTGAAAATTAAGGATTGAAGTGTGTTAAAGGGACAATGGAAAATAGTTTTCGTTTTGCACCAACAACAAGAGATGTTTTGAAATTGTTAATTGGTGTTTGTCGTTTTGTATTCTATTTGGAGTCGATTTTTGCGGTTTTGTCGTTATCTTTATCTTTTGGAAAGACGGTCAAAACGGCGGAGAGTTGAAATTTGATTTTTGTTCCGTTGGAGTCATCGACTTTCAACACGATTTCGTTTTTTTCTTTGTCAACAGCATAGACGGCGGCAATAATTCCGCCAACAGTGAGAACACGATCATTTTTTTCGAGCGAGTTCAACATTTTACGTTGCTGTTCTTCTTGTTTTTGCTGCGGACGCAACATGAAAAACCAATAGAAGATAAAAAAGAACGGAAGAACAAAAAGAATAACTCCAAATCCGCCACCAGGTGGAGGCGATGCCGGAGGAGTGACCGGAACATCTTGAGCGAAAAGTGGAGTCAGGAATGCAATACAGTTAAAGATCATTAGTAAGGTGTGTTATTGGAAGTGTCTTATTTGAAAAAAGGGAACAACCAAAATGACAATAGCAAAATAAAATTGCGAAATATTTATTAGTTAAAACGATTAGGTCAATATCTTAGACGCAATTCGACAAAATGGCAAGCCCATACCCAAGATTTTCTAAAAAGATTAGACCTTTTCTTTAACTTCTCTCCAAATACAAGGTATTTCAGTTTAATACTTAATTTTGACAATAATTTTATTTGAACGCGAAAAACACCGAATTTCGTTTATTTTTCTGTGCCTTCCGTGTTTTCTGTGTTTTCAGTGTTCAATTGATTCTTTGAGCATAAGGATTGTTAAATGAACGGGATTGGTAGGTATTGAAAGGCAAATTGGTAAGTACCAAAAGGCAAGTAAGCGTTCACGGTAATTTTCTTTATTGCGTGTTTTTTTGAATCAAACAATCATGAATTTTGTCCATCCGACACCCATCGTGTCAACACGAATCGGACAAACCACACAAACGGAATAATTGTTACGGTCAACAACATGATTTGAAACCATTGGAACAGAGACAGCGATTCTGTACGAAAAATTTGACCAATTCCCCAGTAACCGCTTATTTGAACCATGCCGATTTGTACGAAAATAATTAACCCGACAATCAACAGAAAAAGCCGGTTTTTCAGCAAAAGAGCAAACGGCGATTCGTCATACCGAAGCGAACGGCAATTAAAAATATTCCAAAATTGGAACATGACAAATGTTGTAAAAAATACAGTTAATGCCTGAATATTTTCCGGTTCGCGTGGATCGGCGTTAAATCGAAACATTTTATCGTTTTCGAGAAATAAACCGTAACAAAGTACGATTCCTAACATTAGCACTTGATAAATACTGCACAATAAAATGGTCATTCCCATAGACGGTGTAATAATGGAAGCGTCCCGTTTGATTGGTTTTTGTTTCATGGAACGTTGACGCGGCGGGTCGGTACTCAAGGCGATAGCAGCGAAAGTGTCCATAATAATATTGATCCAAAGAAGTTGCGGAACTGTCAACGGTAACGAAATTCCAATCAAAGGACCTAACAACGCACAAGTTAACGCAACAACATTGACAGAAAGTTGAAATTGTAAAAACTTCTGGATATTTTGATACAAAGTACGTCCCCACCAAATTCCTGTTACGATGCTTTTGAAATTATCGTCCATTAACACAATATCGCTGGCTTCTTTGGCAACTTCAGTACCGGCAATCCCCATTGAAATCCCAACATCCGCAAATTTCAACGCCGGAGCATCATTGGTACCGTCACCGGTCATCGCAACAACTTCACCTTGTTGATGCATCGCTTTGACCAACCGCAATTTATCCATTGGTGTTGACCGCGCCAAAACACGAAGATGCGGAATAACTTCAAGAAGTTTTTCGTCACTCAATTGAGACAATTTTTCCGACGTAAGAACCGTTTCTCCACGTTTGATTTCCGTTTCAAAATCATCGGACACAAATGTTTCGGATAAAATTCCTGCTTGTTTGGCAATAGCGACCGCAGTTGGTTCGGCGTCGCCGGTAATCATTTTCACCTTGACACCGGCTTCGTGACATATTGTAACCGCATGCGGAACTTCCAGACGAATCGGGTCGGTAATACCAATCAACGCATAAAGAGTATTGTCGCAATAATCTGTAAAATGTTCCGCATTCTCTTCCCGAAAACTTTCCGGTACGTTTTTTGATACACTCTCCAATTGTTGTAACTCGCACTGTTTTTCTACTAAAGCGATGACCCGTAACGCTTGATTTTGTGCGTTAGTCAAAGCGGATTGGATGATCGGCATAAAAGATTCAATCGGTTCGGATTGACCGTTGATCATAACATGCGAACACGCATTCAATAACCGTTCCGGTGCGCCTTTGGTATAGATTAATTGTTTATTGTTTCGTTCCACAGCGGTAATAGACATTTTCCGTGCAGAATTATGACTCAATTCCCAAACACGCGGATCTTTATCGCGATGTTCACGATAATCAACTCCGTTTTCGTGTAACAACCGAAGCAATGCACATTCTGTCGGGTTGCCGATTCCTTCAACATCGCCCTGTTGAATATTAAGCGATGCTTCGCTGTTTGCCGAAATCAAATCAATCAGTGTTTCCCATTCGGGCAAATTTTTAACCTGATTTTTAATTGTTTCACGATCATTAAACTCTTTCAATCCGGCGAAAATCCATGTTACGGTCATTTGATTTTGTGTTAAGGTTCCGGTTTTATCGGAACAAATAACCGTTGCAGAACCAATTGTTTCCGACGCAACCAATTTTCGAATCAGACAATTTTCTTTTGCCATCTTCATCATATTCAACGCCAGTGAAACAGTAACCATCATCGGCAATCCTTCCGGTACGGCAACCACAATAACAGTTACGGCAACAACAAAACAAGTCAAAAGCCCACGCAATAAACCAAAAAGATCATTGTTACCATTATTCCAATTCCAAAACGTAAAACATGCCATCACCACAAAAATTAACACCGCACAAGTCATTCCAACAATACTAATTTGTTTTGCTAAGACGGATAATTTTTGTGTCAACGGCGTTTCGTTTTCGGATTCGGAACTTCCGAGATTGGCAGCGATTTGACCGAACCGAGTTTTATCGCCTACTTTCGTTACAACAAATTGCCCATGACCATCAGCAATCATTGTTCCGCGAAACACGAACGATTCTTCATTTTCAACACGATTGATTTCGAGAGGATTGTTGCCAAGTGTTTCAATATTGACGGCATGTTTTTCAACGGGAATAGATTCGCCGGTCATGACGGATTGATCAACAAGCAACCCCAATGCGTTAAGCACAACACCGTCAGCAGGAATTTTATCACCGAGATCAAGATGAACAATATCTCCAACCACAAGATCGTTAATGGAAATTTCGATCATTTGGTTATTGCGTAACACTTTAACACGAATATCATCTTTCACTTTATTGAGTAGATTAAATTCGCGTGCGCTTTTTAATTCGCTGAAAAATCCGGCGAGAGTTGCCAGAGCGACGGCAAGAAAAATACCAATCGAATCAATAAAACTTGCCGTTTCGTGGTGGAGGACAAATTTTTCAATCAACGTCATTAGTACGGAAATGAATGCCGCAACAAGAAGAATCCGAATTGTTGGGTCTTCGAATTTTTCAAGCAATTGCGACCACCAATGTTCACGCGGCGGCGGAGTAAGAATATTTTGCCCGTATTTTTCAATAGATTGACGAACTTGTTCCGTATTCAATCCCGTTTGTACATCAATAGGAACACCATCAAGCGTAACATTTATTTTGTTCATTATCGCGAACAGTTAGAAACAAAAACGACATAATTTAGTAGCCAACTTTTTCGTTGCTATTTTGTATTCCGCTACAAATATTGGGCGTACTGGAGCCGTTGACGCCAAGCCGGTCAACTCCCATGTCAATAAACATTTGCGCACGTGTCTGATCGCGAATGCCTCCCGATGGTTTGATTTTAATACGTCCGGCGGCTGTTTTCATTATATTGCGAATATCGTCTTCTTTGGCTCCTTCACCATTGAAACCGGTTGATGTTTTCACAAAATCAGCATGAGCATCGATACAAATTTCTGTTGCTTTTATTATTTCGTCGCAAGTCAACTGGCTTGTTTCAAGAATAACTTTGACCAGAACTGCCGAACGGTTTGGTTTATACCGACAAGAATGAGCAATATTGACGACTCCTTCAATATCGTTACAAACTTCGTCCCAAAGCCTACTCCGAATCCAACCGTAATTGGCAACCATATCAATTTCAGCAACACCTTTTTTACAATAGAGTTTTGCTTCCGCCATTTTCGTTTCTGTACAGGCGTTTCCGTGCGGAAAACCAAGCACGCAGGAAACTTCTGTTTCTGTACCGCGACACATCTCCACCGCAAGACTAATATCACAAGGTCGAACACAAACAGTTTTCACTTTGTGTTTAATCCCCGAAAGAATCCATTCGATCACTTCCTGACGGGTCATTTGAGGAACTAAAATCGCGTGATCAAGATAACGGTTAATCATGTTTCTAAAATGGCAATAAAAAAGTGTAACGTTACTAAAAACTTAGTGCATTTCGACCGTACAATTTCCGATTCCCGGTAAGAGGTAGTTGAATTGAACGTTGGGATGATCCGCCAAAAGGGACATTGGAACCGACGTATCAATAATACGTTTTGAAACCATGAGAGAAGACAACCGAATCCCGAATGGATTGTCGTGATGTCCCGTATGCCAAATCGAAACTTTTTCCGCTTTCCATGTTTCGGCGGGACCCACAGTAACCGCTTCAAACGGAACATTTTGAACCACACCACCGCCGCTGGTTCGGGCATTCTGGAGAAGCGTCATTGGGTGTAATTCAACAACACGTGTTGCCAATTGGCGGTACATTTCCGGTGGCGGCGGGGCGTCCACATAATTTCCGTCACGCCGAGGCGGATCATTGAACGCCCAATGTTTTGTTTCCCCTTGCCCACCCTGAATAAGACAACATCGAATTTCATCCCACGTTTTTTGATACGTTTCAACTTTGTCCGAAGGAAAATGTAAATTGGATGCTGGCATCTGCAATTCAGGATGAATTCGATCAAAACAAAGATCATGATCTGCTTTGGCAAAACTAAGCGGAAAATTAAAATCAACCGCTTTACCGTTGACAACCCATTCGTCCATTCCCCAAAAATGGGCATTGGCGAGATTGAGCTCAAGAGCATTGACCAAACGTGCCACAAGAGGAAGTTGTTCGGTTGGTCCGATTGGTCCACAAATTCCGCAAGGATTATCAGGCGTTGCCTGTTTCCATGCGTTGATATATTCTAACGCTTCTGCTAGATAAAATTCCTCAACTGTTTCATAAAACTGAACCTCAAAACCGGAACGTCCCAATTGACGAAGATCTTTAATAGTTAATCTTGCGGCATCGTCGAGAATGTCGCGGTCTAATGTGGTGTAATCCCACCAACCCGGCGCAATACGGCTTGAATTTCTACTCATTGATAATTTTGTAAAATAATTGGAGTGAAAATTGGAAAAACTGATTCGATTGTATCGCTTACAATGGCGGTGTCAAGTGGTTGCCGGAAGTAAGCGTTCACGGTAATTTTCTCTATTGCGTGTTTTTTTGCGATTTGTATGATTCGGTTATGCCAATTTTACTTGAAAGTATTGAATCGAAGGTATTGCGATTGGAGCGAGAAAACGCCGAACTGAGGCGTATTAATGCCGAGCAAGCACAGATTATTTTCGATTTATTGAGACGGGCATTCCACCAATAAATAACTTAGCGGAACAAACAAGACGCCGAGTCGTGTTGAATTGGCATGTCACTCAGGGAACAAGAAGCGAAAAAGGAAATCAATTCTGGGAACGCTTCTGGAGTCTACTACAAACCTGTTCTCAACAATCCACAAATATAATGCCATCTCTAAAAGATCGCATTAACGCTCACGTACATACATAAAATAACGTGAACGGTTACAAAAAATTAAAGAGCAATTCAATAAATTAATTGACACAGTACAAATACTAATATCAAAGTTTAAACTCCGCCTGCGAACTATTCACTATCAACTATTAACTATTTTTTTCCATTCGACAGTGACAGAGGTTGAAATACCACCGCGAGGTGTGAACGACGCCGTCAGTTTAAACCAACGAGGTTGGAGCAACTCCACCAAATCATCCACAATCCGATTCGTCGCATTTTCATAGAATATTCCTTCATTACGAAATCGCTGAAGATATAATTTCAAACTCTTGAGCTCAACACAAAGATTGTCGGGAATGTATTGAAATGTCAACGTTCCAAAATCCGGCTGCCCCGTCTTCGGACAGACCGACGTAAATTCCGGACAAACAATTTCAATCAAATAATCCCGATTAGGGTACGAATTGGCAAATGTTTCAAGCATTGGCTTTATTCTCTTGGTTATGGGTGATAGGTTACGAATAGATGTTGCTTTTTATTAGCATGCGGCAAAAAGATGCAATATTTGTTGATGCAATGTTTGTTGGTGTCTCATCATCTATTCTCTGATGGATGTTAGAACGCATCCGAAACTGTTATGGAATTGCGAAATTGTAAAAACGACTCATAAGTTTATCAAATTTCATCGTTTTTACAACTCCATACCAATACCTTGATACGTTCTAATGAGACGCGGAACATTGGCGATATTTGAATTACGATTGTTTTTGAGAATCAAAATACTCAATCAAATCGAAAACCTGTTTATTGATTTCGCTCATTTGAGAAAGTAAATCAGTATAAGGTTCGTAATTGTTATTCACAATTCCTTTATTTGAATCAATATTTGATGCTTCTGGATTTTTTGCGGTTGGGTCGTTATCTTGATACTTAAACCAATGCCAACCAACACAATTTTGAGATTCGAGAAGAGCAAGAGTGTAATTTTGGTAAAAGAGTCCGCGATCTTTTTGCGTGCGAACCGTCCAACCTGCTCCGGTTGTATTCGGTAAACCGGAATCTTCGCCTTTTGTGTACCATTCTGTTACCATAAACGGTTTGCCAGTCCATTCCGTCCAACCCTTGGTTTGTTCTTCTAACGGAGTCCAAACACCATAATAATTGAACGAAATAATATCAATATATTGAGCAATTGCTTTCATCAACGTGGCACGAATACGATTGTCGCTGTACAATCTCGGACCGAGAATCAAATGATTGGGATCATGTTTTCGGATAGCTTTTGCGGTGATCGACGAATATTTGTCACCAAGATAACCGAGAAATTCCCAACGATCTTGATCTTTGATCTGTTCAATTGTTTTGTGTCGTTTGGTCAACCATGTTTCAGCGGCTTGGCGTCCGGCATCGTTGGGGTTTTCCAGTTTCAAATATCCTTCCAATGTATTCATTTTGAACGGTAATTCGTTGTCTGTAAAATAACCGAGCAAATTCGGATCATCTTTGAAATCGGCAACTTTTTTTGCAACAAATTGATCGCAAAACGTTTCAAATTCCGGTTCGAAAACGAAAATTCCGTTATTCGGATAACTCCGATGTCCTGGAACTTGGACGGTTCGTTTTTTGCCGTACTCTCCCATGAGTGCCAGATTAAGCGTGTACGCCATTGGCGATTCTTTCTGTAACGCGGATTGACGAAACGCCCGCAAATCGCTCCACGCTCCCATTCCGTTAAACCCATTGTTTTTGAGAAATTGAATTGTTACATCAGACCAATTCGTTTTTGTTTTGAATTTTTCCGCAAACACTTTTTTCTGATGTTCTCCGTGACCGACCGTAACAGAATTAACTGCCCGATGAATGTTCAAAAATCCTTCTGGATCGACAAGCCAAAATCGGTTACCATATTTTTCGACATGCCAGAAACCGGTTTTTTCTGTTTTTGCATTTGGAATGCCGGCAAAATGTCCCAAAAGGCGATTTTGTTTCGGTTTGTAATTGGCGAGATGTCCGATTGTCCGTGTCGGATAATTAATCCATGCTTGACCGGAACGTTTTTGAGCGGCAACTTGAAACAGTTCGCCGTTGAGTTGTTTGACATCAACATTTTCCTTTGCTTGTCCGGAAAACGCCGAAAGCCCAAACAAGGAAAATACAGAAATTGTTTTGTTAAATTGACGACGATTCATAAATTTTACCTCATTAAATTAAAAGTTAAGGATTTGAAATAAAATAGTAATACAAGTGGAATTTCTGTTAATAGACTTTTTTCTCCATAGATAAATTGAACACAGAATACACAAAAAACACGAAAAAATAAAAAAATTCCGTGTCTTCTGTGTTTTCCGTGTTCAAATAAAATCATCACAAAAATAAGTGTTCAAGTAAAACACTTTGTGTTGGGGAAGAAAGTGTCTAACAATCATAATATTTTATCAATATTTTATCATGGAACGGCGTGAGTTTCACCACCGGCAATTGTTCCGATTGCGCCCCAAACTCCCCACGGTGAGGGTCCACCATATTTTTGTGCCGGATATTGTCCGCATTCGGTTTCGATGTCAG
>JAIRTV010000327.1 GCA_031254675.1 Planctomycetaceae bacterium
ACCTGAACGATTTACAAATTTTCGTTCCAACTCACCTCAAGTGTCCCAAAAGTA
The DNA here is from genome assembly GCA_031254675.1 of Planctomycetaceae bacterium. Lineage (GTDB taxonomy): Bacteria > Planctomycetota > Planctomycetia > Pirellulales > Thermoguttaceae > WRKP01. The sequence goes on from JAIRTV010000327.1 coordinate 55, forward strand.
TAGCGAGGCTTTTTAATTGGTCAAGCGGGGTCAAAGAATTTTTTTGAAAAAATTTCGGGAACGATGATTATGTATTCATTATCTAGGTTGTTTTGTGTTGGATTCTGTTTGATTTTTATTGATTTTCATTTAGTGGAGAGTTCTGTTTTTTGGCACAATGTTTGTCGAATGATTTCGTTTCTTTTTCGCTAAGTTCGATATCGTAGGCAAAATGCTGGAACAAAAATATTTTATGATTACTGAGAAATGTTTTGGCGAAACATCGCCTACTTCTGGATTATTTTCTGAATTATTCACGTGAACAAAAATCCAACGACATGTTCCAATATTTACTTTTGTCCATATTTAATAACTGTGTTCCGTGAACATCAGGAGATTTTCACAGTTACCGCCAATTTTATTCGAGTAACATTGTTTTTTTGCCGAAAAACAATGACAAGCGTTCTCTTGTAATTTCGTAGCCGATTCATAAAATGTAAAATACAAAAAATAGGAAAACTATGAAAAATTTTATGGAATAAGTTGATATTTTGATTTTACAAGATATGCTTTACAAATAATTGTTCCATTTCGGTTTATTTCGAAATTAACCTTTCTCACATGTTGGAGCGGTAAGATGACAATACATCCTATGCACGTAATCGGGCAATTTCTTTCTGTTTTGGTGTTCTGTACCATTATTTTGGCAAATTCTTTATCAGGAGAAGAAACGCAAGGCGAATATGCTTTTTACACTTCTTCCGAAGGAACAAGTTATATCGCGGTTGGTTTGCGGGGAGTTCCGATTCAAAGTACCGCAACAACCGAAGTTGTGTTTCTCGTGGATACTTCCGCCAGCCAAGTCGGTCAGGCTCGCCATGATGTATTGGCAACCCTTGTCGCGACAATCAGAAACCTTCCTGAAAAAGCACAAATCCAAATCTTCACAATGGATGTGGACACAAAATCACTTACCGCTGGTTTTGTGCCAAACGGCTCCGCCGAACTCAATACGGCTTTGGCAACATTGCAACGTCGCGTCCCACTCGGCGCAACCGATATCGGGAAAGGACTCGAAACCGCAAAAAAAGCCTTTGCCGGACGGAACACCGACGCACGCCGAGCTGTTGTCTATTTCGGAGATGGTCGGAGTATGGCGAAAACGATTGATATTGCTTTGTTCGAAAAGGAAATCAATGATTATGTCATGGCAAGAATTCCGTTTACGGCTTGCGCGGTTGGTGTGGGAACCAATCTCGGTCTGATCGGAGCTTTCACCAATCAAACCGGCGGAAATCTCATTGATATGAACACCCAAATTCAAATCGGAACAAATCAAGCCCTAGAACAAGCCGAAGCAAATCATACAAAATTTGTCGATTTGCCGAAGTTTCCTCAGATATTCGGAAAACAAATTGCCGACTCGATTGCCGCAACGATTGTTTGGGCTTATCAAGATTCTTACGCTTTCCCCGAAGAGTGGGAAATGTACCCCAAAACGCTCCAACCGATTCGTAGTGATCGGGAAACAATTCTCGTCGGAAGAACCAATGCCGAAAAACTTGCCTCGTTCACGTTAAAACTCAAAGGAGCAACACCCGGAAACGAAATGGATCTGGCATGGAATTTTGTACCCAATCAAGAACCCGGTGCCGCTTCAGGAAATAATTTTCTGGTTTCGGTTGTAGAGCTTGCCGCAAAAGACAACGGTTTGACGATGCCTATTGTTGGTTGGGATTCGTTGGCAACAATTCGCGATGGATTTGTTACTAATATTGCTGACCAAATTAGCAAAGCTGATGCTGCCATCAAAACCGGTAATCGTGATCGGGCAATGACTATTTTGAATAATGTTTTGCGACTTGAGCCGAACAACAAAATCGCAGAGCGGCTTTATAAAACAGCGGAAAACAGTGTTGAAGGTGAATCACTGGAGGTTGAGGAAAACACCGACAACAAAAATTCTGATATTCAGAAAAGTTTGTTTCGTAACACACGTTTTGAAGAGCAAACCGAAGTGGGCGAAAAAGGTGGAGTTGTCGGCGGTCATACTGACGCCTCCGCAATGCGTCCCGCTCCGCAGTTGGTTGACGCGGTAACTCAGGAACAAAATATCGTTTCGCAAAAAGTGTTAAATGAAGTTGGGCAAACGATTAACGATGCTGTTGTGCGAATGAACAATGATCCCGAAGGAGCGTTGCAGAATCTTAAATTGACGGCGGTGATGGTTCGGGACAACACAACACTCAGTCCCGATGAACGTCTTGGTGCTTTGGATCGGATTGGAAATACAATTCGGCAAGTACAGCATGTCCAATATCTTGACGAATTTAAGCGTGCTCAAGCGGATGCCAATGCCGCTGCGGAACGTGATCGGCTTCAAACGCTTCATGATCTTCAGGAAGCACGGACAAAAGCGGTTCAGATTTTCAATCGTTTTACCGCTTTGATGGAAGCAGGAGAATATAAAGTCGCTACAACTGTTGCCGAAGTGGCGATGGAAATGCTTCCTGACAGCACAACACCGTTTGCCGCTCAACGTCTTGCCGAAATGACAAGTTATATTGTCGAATACAACCAATTGAGGCATCGACGGCATATTGGGTTTGTGGAATCACTCATGGAAGCCGAACGATCTTTTATCTCGGTTCCCGACGAACCGCCGCTTACGTACATTGAACCGGAACGTTGGTTGTTGCTTTCGGAACGTCGAAAAGAACGTTATGCCGTCTCCAACCTTGCGCAAGACGGCGCGGCAGAAAAGAAAATCAGTAAAGCTCTTGATAAAAATATGGATTTGGATCTCGACGAAAATACCACGTTCGAAGACCTGTTCAATATGATTAAGGACAAAAATCCCGGAATCAATATCGCTATTGATCCCAAAGGCGCCGGAACTCTTGGAGTTACTGCCAGTTCGCCGGTTGTTCGGGAACCAATGAAATACAACGGAATTAAATTACGCAGTATTTTACGAATTGTTTTAAGCGAACAAGATTTGACTTACTGTATTAAAAACGAAGTTCTTCTCATTACTTCGGAAGAAGAAGCCAAAAAATACATGTCGGTTAAAGTTTATCCGATGGCGGATCTTGTTGTTGACCCGACTCCTATTTCTGGTGGTATGGGCGGAATGATGGGCGGCATGGGCGGCATGATGAACGGCGGCGGAATGGGAGGCATGGGCGGTGGTATGGGAGGTATGGGCGGCGGAATGGGCATGGGCGGCGGTATGGGAGGCATGGGCGGCGGCATGGGTGGAATGGGCGGCGGTTTCATGTCCATTCCCGACGAAGTTCGTCAAGATGTTCCCGCCAAAGCCAAACAAATTGTTATTGACGCCAAAGCCGCAACAAATTTGCCGGAATTTTGGGATACGTTTTTCTCGAACACCAACACCAACGAAGCTCTTATTAAAGAAATTGGACGTCGTTTGTTTGATGAAATGAAAGCCCAAAGACCGGTTGGCGATCAAATAGTTGCATTTATTGAATCGGCTCTTCTCAATGACGCGGGGCAACCCTGGATGTATGAAGCTCTTGCCATAACACTTTATCGGAAGGGCGCACCCATGCAAGAAGTTGAGCGGGCGGTTTTGTCGGCAGCGGATTTTTGTGAAAATCCAATTGATATGATGAATGTAGGTTTTTTCATGCGAACGCTTGGCATGAAACAAAAAGCCTTTCCGCTTTACAAACAGGCTCTCGAAGTGATGATTCCGAAGCAAGAATTTTATTCGGCAACATTTCGTTTGGGGCAAGAATTGTATGACGAATTTCAAGATGAAACATCGCTTCGTTGGATTGCTTTAGCTATTCTTGCTCAAGAATGGGAAAATAATTTAGGCAAAAAAATGGCGGACAATGCGCTCAATTCGCTTCAAAATCTTGAAGAAAAAATGAAAAGAAACGGGCGAACCGAAGAGGCAACTCAATTAGCCGCCGAAATTCGGGAAGCTCGATTACGCGATTGTGTTGTTACGGTTGAGTGGACGGGCAATGCCGGATTTGATCTTATGGTTCGCGAGCCGACGGATGCGTCTTGCTGGTTTGCCAACCCGCGAACATCTTCGGGAGGATTGCTCAAAGCCAAACCTGTTACTGAATCCGGCGAAACAATCACCGGAACTTTAACGGAACAATCCGGTGTCAAAAAAATTTCCTATATTTGTCCCAAAGGTTTTAACGGACGATATGCGTTGGTACTCCGAAAAGAGTGGGGTGATCCGGCGAACAATATGGTCAAAGTTGCCGTCGAAACAAATATTGTGCCGGGCGAAAAAGGACGCGAAGGAACCGCCTTTCAAATGAAACAAGAAGGAATTATCGTTTGTTTTGATTTGGAAACCGGTCGCCGTACCGAATCACTTGAAGAAGGCATACTCGATGTTGCTTCACTGCAAATGAATGTTGCACAAAAACAACTCGTACGCAATAACGCCTTGAAACGTTTAGCCGACGACAGTGTTTTGGGGCAAATTATTGGGGGACCGGGAGGAAGCGGCGAATTTGGTTACAACCCGATTAATTCTGGTAATCGTTCCTCGCGTAATTATTATCCGTACAATTTCGGTCCTAGTGTTGTTGGTTACCGACCGGTGATTACGACGTTGCCGCAAGGAGCGATGTTGTCTTCCAATGCGGTTGTTTCGGCGGATCGTCGTTATGTTCGAATTTCTCCTTCGCCGATGTTCACTGATATTCGTAGCGTTTTTAAGTACAATATCGCTGGAGGAGATACGGAAGACATGTCGAATATGATGGGCGGCGGCGGCGGCGGTGGTATGGGAGGCATGGGCGGCGGAATGGGAGGAGGTATGGGTGGCGGAATGGGCGGCGGATATTAAAAACAGAAAATCCGTTGAGGAGTCAATGTCCATTTTATAATCTTCACATAAGCTGAGCCGGTCTCTTTCTTGATTGTTTCAGAATTTTTTGAGCGGGGGCAATTGTTGAACATCAACGATTGCCCCCAAACTTTTGAAACGATCCGCAAATTTTTATCCCTCAAATTTGAAAAACCAAAAAATCCGTGTACGCACAAAGAGTCAAAGGTATAAGTGTTCACGGTAATTTTCTCTCTTGCGTGTTTTTTTTGTGAATTGTCTAATTCGGTTATGAGAATTTTACTTGAAAGTATTGAATCGAAGGTATTGCGACTGGAGCGAGAAAACGCCGAACTGAGGCGTATTATTTCCGAACGGCAATTTGTATTGCCAAACGGTTTGGAATCCAATTGCCGGCTCAACACAGGGTCAGAATTGCCTTACGGCAATGCAACCTTTCGGCGACAGGTTGCCCACCACAAGGTAGGTGATGTTTCGCCGAAACATCACGTCGGCGATAGCCGACTCGCCCCTGTTTTCGGACGGCAACGCGACCGTGGATGAAAATCCTTCGGCGAAAGGTCGCCCACCTTGTTTGCCGAAAGTTGTCTCAAAGGTAGGTGATGTTTCGCCGAAACATCACGTCGGCGTTAGCCGACTTGACCCTGTTTTCGGCTGGCAATTTGTATTGCCGAGCGGTTTAGAATCAGATTGCCAGCCGACCACAGGGGCTGGTCGGCTATCGCCGACGCGACCTTTCGGCGAAAGGTCGCCCACCTGAAAAGAAAGGTTGACCTTTTAACGAAAATTCTACGGAATAATGATCTTTACTCTAATTGTACAGATTCTCCGTCATCGACACATGAAAGCCTCAATAAGGTCAATTTGTTGGTA